>NZ_JBQYFW010000027.1:0-82021 GCF_056313565.1 Pseudomonas sp. 3B-A001-10F | reverse complement strand
AGCAGTGAAACGATGCATCGCCGATGGTAGTGTGGGGTTTCCCCATGTGAGAGTAGGTCATCGTCAAGATTAAATTCCGAAACCCCAATTGCGAAAGCAGTTGGGGTTTTGTTTTGCCCGCAGGAAAAGCATCTGTTTGATTTCTATGCAACAGCCCGGGTCATGGATATTATTCGGGCCTCATTGTGAGGGCGAGACCTGCATGTTGACGTTGTTGAACCTCCTGAAAGATGGCCGATTCCATTCTGGTCAGGATCTTGGTGCCGCCTTGGGAATAAGTCGAAGTGCGGTATGGAAACAGCTTCAGCATCTTGAGGCTGAGCTTGGCTTGTCCATTCATAAAGTGCGAGGACGAGGCTATCAATTGGCTGTTCCATTGACGCTACTCGACTCTCGAGCAATATCGGCAATGGCGCCAGATTGGCCGGTGATGGTCTTGGATTCGGTCGACTCGACAAACGCTGAGGCCTTGCGGGCGATTGGCCAAGGTAGTTTGGCGCCCTTTTTGGTGCTCGCGGAACGCCAAGTCTCTGGTCGTGGGCGAAGAGGTCGCAAGTGGGTAAGTCCCTTTGCAGAGAATCTTTATTACAGCCTTGTCCTGCGTATTGATGGTGGAATGCGCCAGCTCGAGGGCTTGAGTCTTGTTGTTGGGTTGGCTGTCTTGCAGGCTCTGAGAAATTTTGGAGTGCCAGGTGCGGGATTGAAGTGGCCCAACGATGTCTTGGTGGGTAACAAGAAGATTGCCGGCATTCTCCTTGAACTCGTTGGTGATCCGGCAGACGTTTGCCATGTGGTGCTGGGTATTGGTGTAAATGTGAACATGCAAGTGGCTGATGAAGTTGGCCAGCAATGGACTTCGATTCGGCTTGAGTCAGGTAGGAGTACTGACCGTAACTCCCTGGTGGCAGAGCTTAGTAAGCAGTTAAGTGTTTATATCCGGCGCCATCAAGTGGATGGTTTTTCGGCTCTCCAGGCGGAATGGGAGGCAAACCATTTGTGGCAGGATCGCTCTGTGTCATTGATTGCGGGTTCCAGTCAGATCGATGGTGTTGTGCTCGGAATCGATAGTCAGGGTGCGCTGCGCCTGAAGGTGGATGGTGTGGAAAAAGTCTTTAGTGGTGGTGAGCTCAGCCTGAGGTTGCGTGATGATTCTTGAGCTCGACTGTGGGAACAGCTTCATTAAGTGGCGAGTACTGAAGGCTGCACTTGGCTCTCTCTTTTCTGAAGGGGTTGTCGACTCTGACCTCGCATTGCTAGACAGTTTGAAAGCTCTCAATGGGCTTGAGCTTCGTAAGTGCCGCGTGGTCAGTGTCAGGACTGCGGAGGAGACTGATGCCTTGATCGCTATTATCGAGCGTGAGTTTGGTATTTCGGTGGTGTGCGCGAAGCCCGCACGTGAAATGTCCGGTGTCAAAAACGGTTATGAAGAGTACGAGCGTCTAGGGCTGGATCGATGGCTGGCCATGCTTGGCGGGTTTCATCTCGCATCAGGCGGCGCTTGCCTGGTGCTTGATTTCGGTACGGCGGTGACTGCAGATTTTATTGCTGCGGGTGGTGAGCATCTTGGTGGTTTTATTTGCCCCGGAATGCCTTTGATGCGAAATCAGTTGCGTACGCATACCCGTAAGATTCGCTATGGAGATCTGGCGGCTGAGCGCGCGCTGTCAAGCAATGCGCCTGGGCGGACCACTGTTGAGGCGGTGGAGCGCGGGTGTTCATTGATGTTGCGAGGTTTCGTATTGACACAGTTGGAACTGGCGCGCTCTTACTGGAGAGAAGACTTCGCAGTCTTTATAACTGGGGGGGATGCTGAATTGGTTGCAGCTGTCGCCCCTGAGGCCCGAGTCGTTCCTGACCTGGTGTTTGTGGGGCTGGCTATGGCGTGTCCTTTTTCCTGAGGTTTGTATGCGTTGGTTGTTCCTCCTGCTTCTTGTTCTTAATGTTTTCTATTATGTCTGGCATCAGCAGGAGGCGCCCTTGCGGGCGAAGGATGTAACGCCTCTTAGTTTGTATCGAGGTTCCCAGCAAGACATTCGCTTGCTCAGTGAAACGACGAGCAATGTTCGAGAGGGGCAGGGAGGGCGTCGGCAAGAGTGTCTGTTCCTTGGTGGTTTTTCTCGACAGGAGTCGATTACAGCGCTCCAGCAGCGTTTGGCTGAAATGGGAGTCGATGTAAAATCTTCGTCGAGGGATGCTTCTGGGGCTGGTTATTGGTTGTCTGTTTCGCCTCAGGGCCAGCGTTTGCTGGGGGATGCCCAGTTCCAAAACCTTTCCAACGAATTCAATGAGTTAAAACATAAAATAATGCTGTGTGAGGGGGTTGCACCTACTGAATAGTTTGCATAGAATGGCGCCCGCTCCACAGCGAAGACCTAAGTAGGGATTCAAAATGAAGCGATGTCAACGCAGCTAACCTCAAGTTTTTAAATGAGAAAATGCTTGACAGGGGTTTGGCATAGTATAGAATGCCGGCCTGATTAGGAGGGGTTCCCGAGCGGCCAAAGGGATCAGACTGTAAATCTGACGTCTACGACTTCGAAGGTTCGAATCCTTCTCCCTCCACCAGATTTAAGCGTGAGCTGCAGGCTCCGCGGGTATAGTTTAGTGGTAGAACCTCAGCCTTCCAAGCTGATGATGCGGGTTCGATTCCCGCTACCCGCTCCAAGTTTGCAGGTTGTGCAAAGTGTTTTGCTCTTGTAGCTCAGTTGGTAGAGCACACCCTTGGTAAGGGTGAGGTCAGCGGTTCAAATCCGCTCAAGAGCTCCATATAACAAGGCAGATATGAAAATATCTGCCTTTGTTTTAATGGTTGATATTGTTTGTCTAATTTCTTCTGTTGAGGGTGATATCGATGGCTAAGGAAAAATTTGATCGTTCCCTGCCCCACGTCAACGTTGGGACCATTGGTCACGTTGACCACGGTAAAACCACTCTGACTGCTGCTCTGACTCGCGTTTGCTCGGAAGTTTTCGGTTCCGCAATCGTTGACTTCGACAAGATCGACAGCGCGCCAGAAGAAAAAGCTCGCGGTATCACCATCAACACCGCACACGTTGAGTACAACTCGAAGATCCGTCACTACGCTCACGTCGACTGCCCAGGTCACGCTGACTATGTGAAGAACATGATCACCGGTGCTGCTCAAATGGACGGCGCTATTCTGGTTTGCTCGGCCGCTGATGGTCCGATGCCACAAACCCGTGAGCACATCCTGCTGTCCCGTCAGGTAGGCGTTCCGTACATCGTGGTTTTCCTGAACAAGGCTGACCTGGTAGACGATGCAGAGCTGCTGGAACTGGTTGAGATGGAAGTTCGTGACCTGCTGTCCACCTACGACTTCCCGGGCGATGACACTCCAATCATCATCGGTTCGGCTCGTATGGCTCTGGAAGGCAAAGACGACAACGAAATGGGCACTACCGCTGTCAAGAAGCTGGTAGAGACTCTGGATGCCTACATCCCAGAACCAGTTCGTATGATCGACAAGCCGTTCCTGATGCCAATCGAAGACGTATTCTCGATCTCGGGTCGCGGTACTGTTGTGACTGGTCGTATCGAGCGCGGTATCGTTCGCGTTCAGGATCCGCTGGAAATCGTTGGTCTGCGTGACACCACCGTTACTACTTGCACTGGTGTTGAAATGTTCCGCAAGCTGCTCGACGAAGGTCGTGCTGGCGAGAACTGCGGCGTTCTGCTGCGTGGTACCAAGCGTGACGACGTTGAACGTGGTCAGGTTCTGGTTAAGCCGGGTTCGGTTAAGCCGCACACCAAGTTCACCGCAGAAGTTTACGTTCTGAGCAAGGAAGAAGGCGGTCGTCACACTCCGTTCTTCAAAGGCTACCGTCCACAGTTCTACTTCCGTACTACTGACGTGACTGGTAACTGCGAGCTGCCAGAAGGCGTTGAAATGGTAATGCCAGGTGACAACATTCAGATGACTGTTACCCTGATCAAAACCATCGCGATGGAAGACGGTCTGCGTTTCGCTATCCGTGAAGGCGGTCGTACCGTCGGCGCTGGCGTCGTCGCTAAAATCATCGAGTAAGTAGTTGTAATGTATTTTTCGGGCCGGCATAATGGTCGGCCTGATTTTGTTTTAGGTCAGTAGCTCAATTGGCAGAGCGACGGTCTCCAAAACCGTAGGTTGGGGGTTCGATTCCCTCCTGACCTGCCAGATTCACTTGGTGTGTCTGGCTTTCTTTTCACAGGATCTTCATAGATGACTCCTAAAGCTGAAGCTCAAGGCTCTCGCTTCGATCTGCTCAAGTGGCTTGTAGTTGTCGCTTTGGTGGTTGTTGGCGTTGTTGGCAATCAGTATTACTCTGCTTCGCCGATCCTGTACCGTGTACTCGCTTTGCTTGCCATTGCTGCTGTAGCTGCCTTTGTAGGCCTGCAGACTGCGAAGGGCAAGTCTTTCTTTGTACTCGTTAAGGAAGCTCGCACCGAGATTCGTAAAGTCGTGTGGCCAACTCGCCAAGAAACCACGCAGACCACCCTGATTGTGGTGGCTGTTGTTCTGGTTATGGCGTTGCTGTTGTGGGGGCTTGATTCCCTGCTCGGCTGGCTTGTTTCCTTGATTGTCGGCTAAGGGTGTCCCGTGGCTAAGCGTTGGTATGTTGTGCATGCTTACTCGGGTTACGAGAAGCATGTGATGCGCTCGCTGATCGAGCGCGTAAAGCTGGCTGGCATGGAAGATGGCTTCGGCGAGATTCTGGTTCCCACTGAAGAAGTGGTTGAAATGCGCAATGGCCAGAAGCGCAAAAGCGAACGTAAGTTCTTTCCAGGCTATGTGCTGGTTCAAATGGATATGAACGAGGGTACTTGGCACTTGGTCAAGGATACTCCTCGGGTGATGGGTTTCATCGGCGGTACCGCTGATAAGCCTGCGCCGATCACCGATAAAGAGGCAGAAGCAATTCTGCGTCGCGTTGCTGATGGTAGCGACAAGCCTAAGCCGAAGACTCTCTTCGAGCCAGGTGAAACGGTGCGAGTCAATGACGGTCCATTTGCTGATTTCAATGGCGTTGTTGAAGAAGTTAACTACGAAAAGAGCCGGATCCAAGTGGCAGTGCTCATTTTCGGTCGCTCTACCCCGGTAGAGTTGGAGTTCAGTCAGGTCGAAAAGGTCTAACTGGACAAGCATCCCAACCCCGCAGCCCTAGGCTGTGGGGTTTTGTCGTCACTGGGATAAACGCGCAAGTAACCGGGGAGCCTTCCGAGGCGTTCGAACCCGTAATTGGAGTGCCTCATGGCCAAGAAAATTACCGCTTACATCAAGCTGCAAGTGAAGGCCGCTCAGGCTAACCCAAGCCCACCTGTTGGTCCTGCTCTGGGTCAGCACGGCGTGAACATCATGGAATTCTGCAAGGCTTTCAACGCCCGTACTCAGGGTCTTGAAGCAGGTCTGCCGACTCCAGTGATCATCACTGTCTATAGCGACCGTAGTTTCACTTTCGAAACCAAATCCACCCCTGCTTCGGTTTTGCTGAAGAAGGCGGCCGGTCTGACCAGCGGTTCCGCTCGTCCGAACACCGTTAAGGTTGGCACTGTTACCCGTGCTCAGCTGGAAGAAATCGCGAAAACCAAAAACGCGGATCTGACTGCAGCTGATATGGATGCAGCCGTGCGTACTATCGCCGGTTCTGCTCGTAGCATGGGCCTTAACGTGGAGGGTGTGTAATGGCTAAGCTGACCAAGCGTCAAAAGGCTATCGCCGGCAAAATCGAAGCAGGCAAGGCCTACAACATTGTAGACGCCGCTGCTCTGCTGGCTGAGCTGTCGACTGTCAAGTTCAGCGAGTCGTTCGACGTTGCTGTAAACCTGGGTGTAGACCCGCGTAAATCCGACCAGGTTGTTCGTAGCGCTACTGTGCTGCCACACGGCACTGGCAAGACCGTTCGCGTTGCTGTGTTCACCCAGGGTCCAGCTGCTGAGGCCGCTCTGGCTGCCGGCGCTGACCGTGTAGGTATGGACGACCTGGCTGCCGAAATGAAAGGCGGCGACCTGAACTATGACGTAGTGATCGCATCCCCGGATGCAATGCGCGTTGTAGGTCAACTGGGTCAGATCCTCGGTCCACGTGGTCTGATGCCTAACCCTAAGGTTGGTACCGTAACTCCAGACGTAGCTACCGCGGTTAAAAACGCTAAAGCTGGTCAGGTTCGTTATCGCACCGACAAAAACGGCATCATTCACACCTCCGTTGGCAAGATGGGCTTCGACGCCGTCAAGCTGAAGGAAAACGTTGAAGCCCTGATCGCTGATCTGAAGCGTATCAAGCCAGCTTCTTCGAAAGGTATCTATGTCAAGCGCGTTACCCTGAGCACCACTATGGGCCCAGGTCTGGTTATCGATCAGAGCTCGCTGGACGCGTAAGACAAAGGTTGGCGCGATTGTTCGCGCCAATCGAAAAATTGGGGTCCCTGCCTGGCGGGGGCTATCCAAGACCGTAGGCGACGCAAGTCTTAAACCATAAGCCTACGCAGATGGTGCTCCCGGTTCCTTACCGAATCAGACACCAAAACGACATTCGGTTTCGATCGAATGAAACGGTAACAAGCAGGAGTTAAACCCGTGGCAATTAATCTCGAAGACAAGAAGGCCATCGTCGCTGAAGTCAACGAGGCTGCCAAAGTCGCTCTGTCCGCTGTCGTGGTTGATGCACGTGGCGTAACAGTAGGCGCAATGACCGGACTCCGTAAAGAGGCTCGTGAAGCTGGCGTTTACGTACGTGTTGTACGTAACACCCTGCTCAAGCGCGCTGTTGCTGACACTCAATACAGTGTCCTCAACGACGTGTTCACCGGCCCGACCCTGATTGCATTCTCGAACGAACATCCGGGCGCTGCTGCCCGTATCTTCAAAGAGTTTGCCAAGGGTCAGGACAAGTTCGAGATCAAGGCAGCTGCGTTCGAGGGCAAGTTCCTCGCAGCTAATCAGATCGACGTACTGGCAACCTTGCCGACCCGTGACGAAGCAATTTCTCAGCTGATGAGCGTGATTCAAGGCGCTACCAGCAAATTGGCTCGTACTCTGGCGGCAATTCGCGACCAGAAAGAAGCTGCCGCAGCCTAAGGCTCGTCAACTTCTCGCGTTTTTTGTTTATTTCGATGGTCGCGTAGGCCGTCCCCCAATTCAGGAATTGAGTCATGTCTCTGACTAACGAACAAATCATCGAAGCAATCGGCCAGAAATCCGTAGTGGAAATCGTTGAGCTGATCAAAGCGATGGAAGAAACCTTCGGTGTTACCGCTGCTGCTGCTTCGGCTGGTCCAGCTGCTGCTGCCGCTGTTGTTGAAGAGCAAACCGAGTTCAACGTTGTTCTGCTGGAAGCTGGCGAGAAGAAGGTTAACGTGATCAAGGCAGTTCGTGAACTGACTGGTCTGGGCCTGAAAGAAGCCAAAGAGAAAGTAGACGGCGCTCCTCAGGTTGTAGCTGAAGGCGTTTCGAAAGAAGCTGCTGAAGACGCCAAGAAGAAGCTGGAAGAAGCAGGCGCTAAAGTCGAGCTGAAATAAGTATCGACTTTGCTCCTCCAGCCCGAGCGTCAAGCGACAGGCTGATGGCTGGTGGCTCTTGCCACCGGCCTTTTTCCGTTATTGGCAGCCGACTGGGTCGGTGCTGATAAGGGCGCTGTAACCACCCGATGCGGTGGAGCAAACCATGGGGTTTGCACGATTTTCTGGCTGCTCCCGTCGGGAGGGGCCAAACAAGCAGGTGACCAAGCTGGGGAACGCTGATGGCTTACTCATATACTGAGAAAAAACGTATCCGCAAGGACTTTAGCAAGTTGCCGGACGTCATGGATGTGCCTTACCTCCTGGCCATCCAGCTGGATTCGTATCGTGAATTCTTGCAAGCGGGAGCGACTAAAGATCAGTTCCGCGACGTGGGCCTGCATGCGGCCTTCAAATCCGTTTTCCCGATCATCAGCTACTCCGGCAATGCTGCGCTGGAGTACGTCGGTTATCGCCTGGGCGAACCGGCATTTGATGTCAAAGAATGCGTATTGCGCGGTGTAACTTTCGCCGTACCTTTGCGGGTAAAAGTGCGCCTGATCATTTTCGACAAAGAATCGTCGAACAAAGCGATCAAGGACATCAAAGAGCAAGAAGTCTACATGGGTGAAATCCCCCTGATGACTGAGAACGGTACCTTCGTAATCAACGGTACCGAGCGTGTAATCGTTTCCCAGCTGCACCGTTCCCCGGGCGTGTTCTTCGACCACGACCGCGGCAAGACGCATAGCTCCGGCAAACTGCTGTACTCCGCGCGCATCATTCCTTACCGCGGTTCGTGGCTGGACTTCGAGTTCGACCCGAAAGACTGCGTGTTCGTGCGTATCGACCGTCGTCGCAAGCTGCCGGCATCGGTACTTCTGCGCGCGCTCGGCTATACCACTGAAGAAGTGCTGGACGCTTTCTACACCACCAACGTTTTCCACCTGAGCGGCGAAACCCTCAGCCTGGAGCTGATTGCTTCGCGTCTGCGTGGTGAAATTGCGGTTCTGGACATTCAGGACGAGAAGGGCAAGGTCATTGTTGAAGCGGGCCGCCGTATTACCGCGCGCCACATCAACCAGATCGAAAAAGCCGGCATCAAGACTCTGGAAGTACCTCTGGACTACGTCCTGGGCCGTACTACCGCCAAGGTCATCGTGCACCCGGCTACCGGCGAAATCCTGGCAGAGTGCAACACCGAGCTGAACACTGAAGTCCTGGCAAAAATTGCCAAGGCCGGCGTTGTTCGCATCGAAACGCTGTACACCAACGATATCGACTGCGGTCCGTTCGTCTCCGACACGCTGAAGATCGACTCCACCAGCAACCAATTGGAAGCGCTGGTCGAGATCTATCGCATGATGCGTCCAGGCGAGCCGCCAACCAAAGATGCTGCCGAAACCCTGTTCAACAACCTGTTCTTCAGTCCTGAGCGCTATGACCTGTCTGCGGTCGGCCGGATGAAGTTCAATCGTCGTATCGGTCGTACCGAGATCGAAGGTTCGGGCGTGCTGTGCAAGGAAGACATCGTCGCGGTATTGAAGACTCTGGTCGACATCCGTAACGGTAAAGGCATCGTCGATGACATCGACCACCTGGGTAACCGTCGTGTTCGCTGCGTAGGCGAAATGGCCGAGAACCAGTTCCGCGTTGGCCTGGTACGTGTTGAGCGTGCGGTCAAAGAGCGTCTGTCGATGGCTGAAAGCGAAGGCCTGATGCCGCAGGACCTGATCAACGCCAAGCCAGTGGCTGCAGCGGTGAAAGAGTTCTTCGGCTCCAGCCAGCTCTCGCAGTTCATGGACCAGAACAACCCGCTGTCCGAGATCACCCACAAGCGTCGTGTCTCTGCACTCGGCCCTGGCGGTCTGACTCGTGAGCGCGCAGGCTTTGAAGTCCGTGACGTACACCCGACTCACTACGGTCGTGTATGCCCGATTGAAACGCCGGAAGGTCCGAACATCGGTCTGATCAACTCCTTGGCTGCTTACGCTCGCACCAACCAGTACGGCTTCCTGGAAAGCCCGTACCGCGTGGTGAAAGAGGGTGTGGTCACCGACGAGATCGTGTTCCTGTCCGCTATTGAAGAAGCCGATCACGTGATCGCGCAGGCTTCGGCGACCATGAACGACCAGAAAGTCCTGATCGACGAACTGGTAGCCGTACGTCACCTGAACGAATTCACCGTTAAGGCGCCTGAAGAAGTCACCTTGATGGACGTTTCGCCGAAGCAAGTAGTTTCGGTTGCAGCGTCGCTGATCCCGTTCCTCGAGCACGACGACGCCAACCGTGCGTTGATGGGTTCGAACATGCAGCGTCAAGCTGTACCAACCCTGCGCGCTGACAAGCCGCTGGTAGGTACCGGCATGGAGCGTAACGTAGCTCGTGACTCCGGCGTTTGCGTCGTGGCTCGTCGTGGCGGCGTAATCGATTCCGTCGATGCCAGCCGTATCGTGGTTCGTGTTGCTGATGATGAAGTTGAAACCGGCGAAGCTGGTGTCGACATCTACAACCTGACCAAATACACCCGCTCGAACCAGAACACCTGCATCAACCAGCGTCCGCTGGTGAGCAAGGGTGATCGCGTTCAGCGTAGCGACATCATGGCCGACGGCCCGTCCACCGACATGGGTGAACTGGCACTGGGTCAGAACATGCGCATCGCGTTCATGGCATGGAACGGCTTCAACTTCGAAGACTCCATCTGCCTGTCCGAGCGTGTTGTTCAGGAAGACCGTTTCACCACGATCCACATTCAGGAACTGACCTGTGTGGCCCGTGACACCAAGCTTGGCCCAGAGGAAATCACTGCGGACATCCCGAACGTGGGTGAAGCTGCACTGAACAAGCTGGACGAAGCCGGTATCGTTTACGTAGGTGCTGAAGTAGGCGCAGGCGACATCCTGGTGGGCAAGGTCACTCCGAAAGGCGAGACCCAGCTGACTCCGGAAGAAAAACTGCTGCGTGCGATCTTCGGTGAAAAAGCCAGCGACGTTAAAGACACCTCCCTGCGCGTGCCAACCGGCACCAAAGGTACTGTCATCGACGTACAGGTCTTCACCCGTGACGGCGTTGAGCGTGATGCTCGTGCACTGTCGATCGAGAAGTCCCAGCTGGACGAGATTCGCAAGGATCTGAACGAAGAATTCCGTATCGTTGAAGGCGCGACGTTCGAACGTCTGCGTTCCGCTCTGGTAGGCCACAAGGCTGAAGGCGGCGCAGGTCTGAAGAAAGGTCAGGACATCACCGACGAAGTTCTCGACGGTCTTGAGCATGGTCAGTGGTTCAAACTGCGCATGGCTGAAGATGCTCTGAACGAGCAGCTCGAGAAGGCTCAGGCCTACATCGTTGATCGCCGCCGTCTGCTGGACGACAAGTTCGAAGACAAGAAGCGCAAACTGCAGCAGGGTGATGACCTGGCTCCAGGCGTGCTGAAAATCGTCAAGGTTTACCTGGCAATCCGTCGTCGCATCCAGCCGGGCGACAAGATGGCCGGTCGTCACGGTAACAAAGGTGTGGTCTCCGTGATCATGCCGGTTGAAGACATGCCGCACGATGCCAATGGCACCCCGGTCGACGTGGTCCTCAACCCACTGGGCGTACCTTCGCGTATGAACGTTGGTCAGATCCTTGAAACCCACCTGGGCCTCGCGGCCAAAGGTTTGGGCGAGAAGATCAACCGGATGGTCGAAGAGCAGCGTAAAGTCGCTGAACTGCGCACCTTCCTGGACGAGATCTACAACCAGATCGGCGGTCGTAACGAAGATCTGGACAGCTTCTCCGATCAGGAAATCCTGGATCTGGCGAAGAACCTGCGTGGCGGTGTTCCAATGGCCACCCCAGTGTTCGACGGCGCCAAGGAAAGCGAAATCAAGGCCATGCTGAAACTGGCAGACCTGCCGGAAAGCGGCCAGATGCAGCTGACTGACGGCCGTACCGGCAACAAGTTTGAGCGTCCAGTTACCGTTGGCTACATGTACATGCTGAAGCTGAACCACTTGGTAGACGACAAGATGCACGCGCGTTCTACCGGTTCGTACAGCCTGGTTACCCAGCAGCCGCTGGGTGGTAAGGCGCAGTTCGGTGGTCAGCGTTTCGGGGAGATGGAGGTCTGGGCACTGGAAGCATACGGTGCTGCTTACACTCTGCAAGAAATGCTCACAGTGAAGTCGGACGATGTGAACGGCCGTACCAAGATGTACAAAAACATCGTGGATGGCGATCACCGTATGGAGCCGGGCATGCCCGAGTCCTTCAACGTGTTGATCAAGGAAATTCGTTCCCTCGGCATCGATATCGATCTGGAAACCGAATAACACGTGACGCGAATCGAGAGCGGGGCAGGATTGCCCGCTCTCTGCTCCGCCAGGAGGAAAGGCCTTGAAAGACCTACTGAATTTGCTGAAAAACCAGGGTCAAGTCGAAGAGTTCGACGCCATCCGTATCGGATTGGCCTCGCCTGAGATGATCCGCTCATGGTCGTTCGGTGAAGTTAAAAAGCCGGAAACCATCAACTACCGTACGTTCAAACCTGAGCGTGACGGCCTGTTCTGCGCCAAGATCTTTGGCCCGGTAAAGGATTACGAGTGCCTGTGCGGTAAGTACAAGCGCTTGAAGCACCGTGGTGTGATCTGCGAGAAGTGCGGCGTTGAAGTTGCGCTGGCCAAGGTTCGTCGTGAGCGCATGGCGCACATCGAACTGGCTTCGCCGGTTGCCCACATCTGGTTCCTGAAATCGCTGCCGTCCCGTATCGGCCTGCTGATGGACATGACCCTGCGTGATATCGAACGCGTTCTCTACTTCGAGAGCTATGTCGTTATCGATCCAGGCATGACCACTCTTGAAAAAGGTCAGCTGCTGAACGACGAGCAGTACTTCGAAGCGCTGGAAGAGTTCGGTGATGACTTCGACGCCCGCATGGGTGCTGAAGCTGTCCGTGAACTGTTGCACGCTATCGATCTGGAACACGAGATTGGCCGTCTGCGTGAAGAAATTCCGCAAACCAACTCCGAAACCAAGATCAAGAAGCTGTCCAAGCGTCTGAAGTTGATGGAAGCCTTCCAGGGTTCCGGCAACCTGCCAGAGTGGATGGTGCTGACCGTTCTGCCGGTTCTGCCGCCAGATCTGCGTCCACTGGTCCCGCTGGACGGCGGTCGTTTCGCGACTTCCGACCTCAACGATCTGTATCGTCGAGTGATCAACCGTAACAACCGTTTGAAGCGTCTGCTGGATCTGTCCGCTCCGGACATCATCGTGCGCAACGAAAAGCGTATGTTGCAGGAAGCTGTCGATGCGCTGCTCGACAACGGTCGTCGTGGCCGCGCTATCACCGGTTCGAACAAGCGTCCTCTGAAATCCCTGGCTGACATGATCAAGGGTAAGCAGGGTCGTTTCCGTCAGAACTTGCTCGGTAAGCGTGTTGACTACTCCGGTCGTTCGGTAATTACCGTAGGCCCGACCCTGCGTCTGCATCAGTGCGGTCTGCCGAAGAAGATGGCTCTCGAGCTGTTCAAACCGTTCATTTTCGGCAAGCTGGAAATGCGTGGTCTCGCGACCACCATCAAAGCGGCCAAGAAAATGGTCGAGCGCGAACTGCCAGAGGTTTGGGACGTTCTCGCTGAAGTGATTCGCGAACACCCGGTTCTTCTCAACCGTGCACCGACCCTTCACCGTCTGGGTATCCAGGCGTTTGAACCGGTACTGATCGAAGGTAAGGCTATCCAGCTGCACCCGCTGGTCTGCGCCGCGTACAACGCCGACTTCGACGGCGACCAAATGGCCGTGCACGTACCGCTGACGCTGGAAGCCCAGCTTGAAGCGCGTGCGTTGATGATGTCGACCAACAACATTCTGTCGCCAGCCAACGGTGAGCCAATCATCGTTCCGTCGCAGGACGTTGTATTGGGTCTGTACTACATGACTCGTGAAGCGATCAACGCCAAGGGCGAAGGTCGTGTGTTCGCGGATCTGCAGGAAGTTGACCGTGTGTTCCGTGCCGGCGAAGCCGCACTGCACGCCAAGGTTAAGGTTCGTATCAACGAAACCGTCAACGACCGTGACGGCAACAGCGTAAGCGGCACCCGTATCGTCGACACCACTGTCGGCCGTGCGCTGCTGTTCCAGGTTGTGCCAAAAGGTCTGTCGTACGACGTCGTCAACCTGCCGATGAAGAAAAAGGCGATCTCCAAGCTGATCAACCAGTGCTACCGCGTGGTTGGTCTGAAAGAGACCGTGATCTTCGCTGACCAGTTGATGTACACCGGTTTCGCTTACTCGACCATCTCCGGCGTTTCCATCGGTGTTAACGACTTCGTTATCCCTGACGAGAAAGCCCGCATCATCGGTGCTGCCACCGACGAAGTGAAAGAGATCGAGAGCCAGTACGCCTCCGGCCTGGTAACCCAGGGCGAGAAGTACAACAAAGTGATCGACCTTTGGTCGAAAGCGAACGACGAAGTTTCCAAGGCAATGATGGCCAACCTCTCGAAAGAGAAGGTTATCGACCGTCACGGCGTTGAAGTCGATCAAGAGTCTTTCAACTCGATGTACATGATGGCCGACTCGGGTGCGCGGGGTTCCGCAGCACAGATTCGTCAGCTGGCCGGTATGCGTGGTCTGATGGCCAAGCCGGACGGTTCCATCATCGAAACGCCGATTACTGCGAACTTCCGAGAAGGTTTGAGCGTACTTCAGTACTTCATCTCCACTCACGGTGCTCGTAAAGGTCTGGCGGATACCGCGTTGAAAACTGCGAACTCCGGTTACCTGACTCGTCGTCTGGTAGACGTGGCGCAGGATCTGGTTGTCACCGAGATCGATTGCGGCACCGAACACGGTCTGCTGATGACTCCGCACATTGAAGGCGGTGACGTTGTAGAGCCGTTGGGTGAGCGCGTATTGGGTCGTGTTATTGCCCGTGACGTATTCAAGCCAGGTACCGAGGACGTTATCGTTCCTGCCGGCACTCTGGTAGACGAGAAGTGGGTTGAGTTCATCGAGCTGAACAGCATCGACGAAGTGATCGTGCGTTCGCCGATCAGCTGCGAAACCCGCTATGGCATTTGCGCCAAGTGCTACGGCCGTGATCTGGCTCGTGGTCACCAGGTGAACATCGGTGAAGCGGTCGGCGTTATCGCTGCCCAGTCCATCGGTGAGCCGGGTACCCAGCTGACGATGCGTACGTTCCACATCGGTGGTGCGGCTAGCCGTACTTCCGCAGCTGACAGCGTTCAGGTGAAGAATGGCGGTACTGTCCGTCTGCACAACCTGAAGCATGTTGAGCGAGTGGATGGTCACCTGGTGGCTGTGTCCCGTTCCGGTGAGCTGGCCATCGCTGACGACTTCGGTCGTGAGCGTGAGCGTTACAAGCTGCCGTACGGTGCTGTGATTTCGGTTAAAGAGGGTGACAAGGTCGACGCTGGCGCAATCGTGGCCAAGTGGGATCCGCACACTCACCCGATCGTTACCGAAATGAAAGGTACCGTGACCTACGTGGGCATGGAAGAAGGCATCACGATCAAGCGTCAGACTGACGAATTGACCGGTATGACCAACATTGAAGTACTCGACGCGAAAGATCGTCCAGCTGCGGGCAAAGAAATCCGTCCAGCAGTGAAGATGGTCGACGACAACGGCAAGGATCTGTTGCTGCCAGGCACTGACGTTATCGCTCAGTACTTCCTGCCAGCCAACGCCCTGGTCGGTGTGGCTGACGGTGCGAAGATTGCGATCGGTGATGTTATCGCTCGTATCCCGCAAGAAACTTCGAAGACCCGTGACATCACCGGTGGTCTGCCGCGTGTTGCCGACTTGTTCGAAGCTCGTCGTCCGAAAGAGGCGTCGATTCTGGCTGAGGTCAGCGGCACCATCGCGTTCGGTAAAGAGACCAAAGGCAAGCGCCGTCTGGTTATTACCCCGAACGACGGTAGCGATCCGTACGAAGAGCTGATTCCGAAGTGGCGTCACCTGAACGTGTTCGAAGGCGAACAGGTAAACCGCGGCGAAGTTATCTCCGACGGCCCAAGCGATCCGCACGACATCCTGCGTCTGTTGGGTGTGAGCGCGCTGGCCAAGTACATCGTTAACGAGATTCAGGACGTTTACCGTCTGCAAGGCGTGAAGATCAACGATAAGCACATCGAGACCATCCTGCGTCAGATGCTGCGTAAAGTTGAAATCGCTGAATCCGGCGATTCGAGTTTCATCAAGGGCGACCAGATGGAACTGACTCACGTACTGGTAGAAAACGAGCGTTTGGGCGGCGAAGACAAGTTCGTCTCCAAGTACACTCGCGTTCTGTTGGGTATCACCAAGGCGTCGTTGTCCACCGAATCGTTCATCTCGGCAGCTTCCTTCCAGGAAACTACCCGCGTACTGACCGAAGCGGCAGTCACCGGCAAGCGCGATTACCTGCGCGGCCTGAAAGAAAACGTAGTCGTGGGTCGTCTGATCCCGGCCGGTACCGGTCTGGCATATCACAGCGAGCGCAAGCGTCGCCGTGATGCTGACAAGCCGTTGCGCGTAAGCGCCAGTGAAGTGGAAGCTGCACTGACCGAAGCGCTGAACTCGAGCGGTAACTGAGTTCTGCGGTAAATGAGCGTAAGGCCCTGATCGCTCCGTTCATCGAATCGAGACATTTTGTCGAGGTTCGAAGGGCGGGGAGGTCGGGGCCTTGCCTTGACTGGGGACAAGATCCTCTTTAGACTCTTGATCCCCTAAATTTGGCGGGAATTCGTTCCTGCCATTTTGCTTTTCTTGCAAGACAATAGCGTCGCAAGACAACAGTGGAGCTAGTAGATGGCAACTATCAACCAGCTGGTACGTCAGCCGCGTAAGCGTATCGTCGAGAAATCCGACGTACCTGCGCTGCAGAACTGCCCGCAACGTCGTGGCGTGTGCACCCGTGTGTACACCACCACGCCGAAAAAACCTAACTCGGCACTGCGTAAAGTATGCCGTGTGCGCCTGACCAACGGTTTCGAGGTTTCCTCGTACATCGGTGGTGAAGGTCACAACCTGCAAGAGCACAGCGTGGTACTGATCCGCGGCGGTCGTGTAAAAGACTTGCCAGGTGTTCGTTACCACACCGTTCGCGGCTCCTTGGATACTTCCGGCGTTAAAGGTCGTAACCAGGGTCGTTCGAAGTACGGTACCAAGCGTCCGAAGTAATCGGTCGTTTTGCAGATTTTCATTTTATTGAGTCGATAAGAGTAAGGTCGGGCACGCATCCATTGGATCTGTCCCGAGCTAACCTGAAGACCGCTTGAGGGCTTATCATGCCAAGACGTCGCGTAGCAGCAAAGCGTGAGATTCTGGACGATCCGAAATACGGAAGCCAGATCCTCGCCAAATTCATGAACCACGTTATGGAAAGCGGCAAGAAAGCCGTTGCCGAGCGTATCGTTTATGGTGCCCTGGAAACCGTTGCGACCCGTAAGGCTGGCACCGATCCCCTGGAACTCTTCGAAAAAGCACTCGACGCCATCGCTCCGCTGGTCGAAGTGAAGTCGCGCCGCGTTGGTGGTGCTACTTACCAGGTTCCGGTCGAGGTTCGTCCTTCCCGTCGTAACGCTCTGGCAATGCGCTGGTTGGTAGACTTCGCCCGTAAGCGTGGCGAGAAGTCTATGGCTCTGCGTTTGGCTGGCGAACTGCTGGATGCTGCTGAAGGTAAAGGTGCTGCTGTTAAGAAGCGTGAAGACGTGCACCGTATGGCTGAAGCCAACAAAGCTTTCTCGCACTACCGCTTCTAATTTTAGCTTCACTAATTTTGCGAGGGCTTTATGGCTCGTACTACTCCGATTAGCCGCTACCGTAACATCGGTATCGTCGCTCACGTGGATGCTGGTAAAACCACCACCACCGAGCGCGTCCTTTTTTACACCGGCAAAAGTCACAAAATGGGCGAGGTGCATGATGGCGCCGCGACCACAGACTGGATGGTGCAGGAGCAGGAGCGTGGTATTACCATTACTTCTGCTGCCATCACCGCTTTCTGGAAAGGTTCCGAGAAGCAGTACAAGGACGAGCACCGCTTCAACGTAATCGATACCCCGGGCCACGTTGACTTCACTATTGAAGTTGAGCGTTCCCTGCGCGTACTCGACGGCGCTGTCGTTGTGTTCTGCGGTACTTCGGGTGTTGAGCCTCAGTCGGAAACCGTATGGCGTCAAGCCAACAAATACGGCGTTCCACGTCTTGTTTACGTAAACAAGATGGACCGTGCTGGTGCCAACTTCCTGCGCGTGATCGGTCAGATCAAGCAGCGTCTGGGTCACACTCCGGTGCCGATCCAGTTGGCCATCGGTTCCGAAGACAACTTCCAGGGTCAGATCGATCTGATCAACATGCAAGCTGTCTACTGGAATGACTCTGACAAAGGTATGGTTCCTGTTCGCAAGGACATTCCTGCTGAGCTCCAAGAGCTGGCTGAAGAGTGGCGCAACAACATGGTTGAAGCTGCTGCTGAAGCCAACGAAGAGCTGATGAACAAGTACCTGGAAGGCGAAGAGCTGTCGATCGAAGAGATCAAAGCTGCTTTGCGTCAGCGTACTATCGCCGGCGAAATCGTTTTGGCCGTTTGCGGTTCTTCCTTCAAGAACAAGGGTGTTCCCCTGGTTCTCGACGCCGTTATCGACTTCCTGCCTGCACCGACCGACATTCCTGCGATCAAGGGTACTGACCCTGATAACGAGGAAGTCGAGCTGGAGCGTCATGCAGACGATGCGGAGCCGTTCTCGGCTCTGGCGTTCAAGATCGCTACCGACCCATTCGTGGGTACCTTGACCTTCGTCCGTGTTTACTCGGGCGTGTTGAACTCCGGCGACGGCGTGATCAACTCGGTTAAAGGTAAAAAAGAGCGCGTGGGTCGTATGGTGCAAATGCACGCAAACGCCCGTGAAGAGATCAAGGAAGTACGCGCTGGTGACATCGCGGCCCTGATCGGCATGAAGGACGTCACCACTGGTGAGACCCTCTGCAACGCTGACAAGCCAATCATCCTGGTTCGCATGGACTTCCCGGAGCCGGTTATTTCGGTTGCCGTAGAGCCTAAGACCAAGGATGACCAGGAAAAAATGGGCATCGCTCTGGGCAAGCTTGCTCAGGAAGACCCGTCTTTCCGCGTTAAAACTGATGAAGAGACTGGTCAAACGATCATCTCCGGCATGGGCGAGCTGCACCTGGACATCCTGGTTGACCGGATGCGCCGTGAGTTCAACGTCGAAGCCAACATCGGCAAGCCTCAGGTTTCGTATCGTGAGCGCATCACGAAGAACTGTGAAATCGAAGGCAAGTTCGTTCGTCAGTCCGGCGGTCGTGGTCAGTTCGGCCACTGCTGGATCCGTTTTGCTCCTGCTGACGAAGGTCAGGAAGGTCTGCAATTCGTGAACGAAGTTGTAGGTGGTGTGGTTCCTAAGGAATACATCCCGGCTATCCAGAAGGGTATCGAAGAGCAGATGAAGAACGGCGTTGTTGCCGGCTATCCGCTGATCGGCCTGAAGGCTACCGTGTTCGATGGTTCTTACCACGACGTCGACTCCAACGAGATGGCGTTTAAAGTGGCTGCGTCCATGGCGACCAAGCAACTGGCCCAGAAGGGCGGTGGTGAGTTGCTTGAGCCGATCATGGCTGTAGAGGTTGTTACGCCTGAAGACTATATGGGTGATGTAATGGGCGACCTTAACCGTCGTCGCGGCATGATCCAGGGTATGGAAGACACAGTGTCCGGCAAGGTTATCCGTGCCGAAGTTCCACTGGGTGAGATGTTCGGTTATGCGACCGACGTTCGTTCCATGTCCCAGGGTCGCGCAAGCTACTCTATGGAATTCAAAAAATACGATACGGCTCCGTCGCACATCGTCGAATCCGTAACCAAAAAACAAGGCTGATTCAGCCCCTTTAGGCTAGGAGTTAATTGTCGTGGCTAAAGAAAAATTTGATCGTTCCCTACCGCACGTCAACGTTGGCACCATCGGTCACGTTGACCACGGTAAAACCACTCTGACTGCTGCTCTGACTCGCGTTTGCTCGGAAGTTTTCGGTTCCGCAATCGTTGACTTCGACAAGATCGACAGCGCACCGGAAGAAAAAGCTCGCGGTATCACCATCAACACCGCACACGTTGAGTACAACTCGAAGATCCGTCACTACGCTCACGTCGACTGCCCAGGTCACGCTGACTATGTGAAGAACATGATCACCGGTGCTGCTCAAATGGACGGCGCTATTCTGGTTTGCTCGGCCGCTGATGGTCCGATGCCACAAACCCGTGAGCACATCCTGCTGTCCCGTCAGGTAGGCGTTCCGTACATCGTGGTTTTCCTGAACAAGGCTGACCTGGTAGACGATGCAGAGCTGCTGGAACTGGTTGAGATGGAAGTTCGTGACCTGCTGTCCACCTACGACTTCCCGGGCGATGACACTCCAATCATCATCGGTTCGGCTCGTATGGCTCTGGAAGGCAAAGACGACAACGAAATGGGCACTACCGCTGTCAAGAAGCTGGTAGAGACTCTGGATGCCTACATCCCAGAACCAGTTCGTATGATCGACAAGCCGTTCCTGATGCCAATCGAAGACGTATTCTCGATCTCGGGTCGCGGTACTGTTGTGACTGGTCGTATCGAGCGCGGTATCGTTCGCGTTCAGGATCCGCTGGAAATCGTTGGTCTGCGTGACACCACCGTTACTACTTGCACTGGTGTTGAAATGTTCCGCAAGCTGCTCGACGAAGGTCGTGCTGGCGAGAACTGCGGCGTTCTGCTGCGTGGTACCAAGCGTGACGACGTTGAACGTGGTCAGGTTCTGGTTAAGCCGGGTTCGGTTAAGCCGCACACCAAGTTCACCGCAGAAGTTTACGTTCTGAGCAAGGAAGAAGGCGGTCGTCACACTCCGTTCTTCAAAGGCTACCGTCCACAGTTCTACTTCCGTACTACTGACGTGACTGGTAACTGCGAGCTGCCAGAAGGCGTTGAAATGGTAATGCCAGGTGACAACATTCAGATGACTGTTACCCTGATCAAAACCATCGCGATGGAAGACGGTCTGCGTTTCGCTATCCGTGAAGGCGGTCGTACCGTCGGCGCTGGCGTCGTAGCCAAAATCATCGAGTAATTCTCTTTTTTAGAGTTTGCTTGATGCTTTGAAAAAAGCCCCCGCTCAGCGGGGGCTTTTTTATTGGGTTGACACCCATCTGGGGCGTCTATAGAATTGCGCCTCCTTTTAACGGGCGTATTGCGCTCGGTGGGAATAGCAGCCGGAGTCTGAAATCCAATGCAAAATCAGCAAATCCGTATCAGGTTGAAGGCTTTCGACCATCGCCTGATCGACCAATCAACCCAGGAAATCGTGGAAACCGCGAAACGTACTGGTGCTCAAGTGCGTGGTCCAATTCCACTGCCTACCCGTAAAGAGCGGTTCACCGTTCTGGTTTCTCCGCACGTCAACAAAGACGCGCGCGACCAGTACGAAATCCGCACTCATAAGCGCGTTCTGGACATTGTCCAGCCAACGGATAAAACCGTTGATGCTCTTATGAAGCTTGATCTTGCGGCCGGTGTGGAAGTGCAGATCAGCCTCGGCTAAGACTCGGTCTTAGTCGTGTAACGCTCTGAAATGGGCGGCCATAGCGGGTGAAAGCCCCGTACACTCATGAGGTTTACAACATGACTATTGGTGTAGTCGGTCGTAAATGCGGTATGACCCGTATTTTCACCGAAGAAGGTGTCTCCATTCCGGTCACGGTCATTGAGATCGAGCCGAATCGCGTCACCCAGTTCAAAACTGAAGAGACCGATGGCTATCGTGCAGTGCAAGTCACTGTCGGCGAGCGTCGTGCTTCGCGTGTAACAGCAGCTCAGGCTGGCCACTTCGCTAAAGCGAACGTTGCCGCTGGTCGCACTACCATGGAATTCCGTCTTGAAGAAGGCGAGTACCAGGCTGGCGATCTGATCAACGCTGAAATCTTCGCCGCTGGTCAACTGGTTGATGTAACCGGTCAGTCCAAGGGTAAAGGCTTCCAGGGTACGATCAAGCGTTGGAATTTCCGCGGGCAAGATAACACCCACGGTAACTCCGTATCCCACCGCGTCCCAGGCTCTATCGGCCAGTGCCAGACTCCTGGTCGTGTATTCAAGGGCAAAAAAATGTCCGGTCATATGGGCGCTGAGCGCGTGACTGTGCAGTCCCTGGAAGTAGTGCGCGTGGACGCTGAACGCAATCTGTTGTTGGTCAAGGGTGCTGTTCCTGGCGCTACTGGCGGCAACCTGGTTGTACGTCCAGCAGCCAAGGCTCGCGGTTAAGGGGAAGCTGACATGCAATTAAATGTAAATGACGCTCAAGCGATCGAAGTTTCCGAACTGACATTTGGCGGCGAATTCAACGAGACGCTGGTTCACCAAGCAGTCGTGGCCTACATGGCCGGCGGCCGTCAAGGTACCAAGCAGCAGAAGACCCGTTCCGACGTTCGTGGTGGCGGTAAGCGCCCATGGCGTCAGAAAGGTACTGGCCGTGCTCGTGCCGGTACTATCCGTAGCCCAATCTGGCGTGGCGGCGGTACCACTTTTGCAGCACGTCCACAGGATCACTCCCAGAAGCTGAACAAGAAGATGTATCGCGCAGCAATGCGTTCCATCCTTGCTGAGCTGGTGCGTACTGATCGTCTGGTCGTGGTTCAGGATTTCGCTGTTGAAACTCCGAAAACCAAAGATCTGCTGGGCAAGCTGAACAACATGAGCCTGACCGACGTTTTGATCGTGTCGGACGCTGTTGATCAGAACCTGTACCTGGCTGCTCGTAACCTGCCGCACGTAGATGTACGTGACGTTCAAGGTTCCGATCCAGTTAGTCTGATCGCATACGACAAGGTGTTGATCACCGTGTCGGCCGTGAAGAAATTCGAGGAGCTGCTGGGATGAACCAGGAACGCGTATTTAAAGTTCTGCTTGGCCCGCACGTTTCCGAGAAGGCTACGGTTCTGGCAGACAAGAAAGGCCAGTTCGTTTTCAAGGTTGCTACTGACGCAACCAAGCTGGAAATCAAGAAGGCCGTCGAAAGCCTGTTCAGCGTGAAAGTAGAGCGCGTCACTACCCTGAATGTTCTGGGTAAGAGCAAGCGCACTGCTCGCGGTCTGGGCAAGCGTAATGACTGGAAGAAGGCAGTTATCTCCCTTCAGCCAGGCCAAGATCTCGATTTCAGCAGCAGTGCTGAGTAAGGAAGGGGTGCATCATGGCAATCGTTAAATGCAAACCGACTTCCCCTGGCCGCCGTTTTGTGGTCAAGGTGGTCAACCAGGAGCTGCATAAAGGCGCTCCTCACGCACCGCTGCTCGAGAAAAAATCGAAGACTGGTGGTCGTAACAACAATGGCCGTATTACCACGCGTCACATCGGTGGTGGTCATAAGCAGCATTATCGTATGGTCGATTTCCGTCGCAACGACAAAGATGGCATCGTCGCCACTGTCGAGCGTATCGAATACGATCCAAACCGTACTGCTCACATCGCACTGCTCTGCTACGCAGACGGCGAGCGCCGCTACATCATCGCCCCTAAAGGCGTGAGTGCTGGCGACCAGCTGATCGCAGGCGCTCTGGCTCCAATCAAGCCAGGCAACGCTCTGCAACTGCGCAACATTCCAGTCGGTTCTACCGTACACGGCATCGAACTGAAGCCAGGTAAAGGCGCACAGATCGCTCGTTCCGCTGGTGCTTCGGCTCAGCTGATCGCTCGTGAAGGCGTTTACGTTACCCTGCGTCTGCGTTCCGGTGAAATGCGTAAAGTCCTGGCTGAATGCCGTGCGACCCTGGGCGAAGTCTCGAACTCCGAGCACAGCCTGCGTTCGTTGGGTAAAGCTGGTGCCAAGCGCTGGCGTGGCGTTCGCCCAACCGTTCGTGGTGTTGCCATGAACCCGGTTGACCACCCACATGGTGGTGGTGAAGGTCGTACCTCTGGTGGTCGTCATCCGGTATCGCCATGGGGCTTCCCGACTAAGGGCGCGAAGACTCGTGGTAATAAGCGTACCGACAAAATGATCGTCCGTCGTCGCAAGTAAATAGAGGGATACGACAGTGCCACGTTCTCTGAAAAAAGGTCCTTTTATTGATCTTCACCTACTGAAGAAGATCGAAGTGGCGGCGGAAAAGAACGATCGCAAACCAATTAAGACTTGGTCGCGTCGTTCGATGATCCTGCCACAAATGGTCGGTCTGACCATCGCAGTACACAACGGTCGTCAGCACGTCCCAGTTCTCGTTAACGAAGACATGGTCGGCCACAAACTGGGCGAGTTCGCCGGTACCCGCAACTATCGCGGGCACGTGGCTGACAAGAAAGCCAAGCGTTAAGGGGTTAGGAAATGGAAGTAGCCGCTAAGTTGTCGGGCGCTCGAATCTCCGCCCAGAAAGCCCGCTTGGTCGCCGACCAGATCCGCGGGAAGAAGGTGGGCGAAGCGCTCAACTTGTTGGCTTTCAGCAGTAAGAAAGCCGCCGAGATCATGAAGAAAGTGCTGGAGTCGGCCGTAGCCAACGCCGAGCATAACGAAGGCGCAGACGTTGATGACCTGAAGGTCAGCACCGTTTTCGTCAACGAAGGGCGTTCGCTGAAGCGCATCATGCCACGTGCCAAAGGCCGTGCTGATCGCATCGTCAAGCGGTCTTGCCATATCACTGTCAAGGTTGCTGACAAGTAACGGAGTCGAAGAGATGGGTCAGAAAGTACATCCCATTGGCATTCGCCTGGGAATCGTCAAGGAGCACACCTCCGTCTGGTACGCAGACGGTCGGACTTATGCGGACTACTTGTTCGCAGATCTGAAAGTGCGTGAGTATCTCCAAGACAAACTAAAAAGCGCGTCCGTAAGCCGTATCGATATCCATCGTCCGGCCCAAACTGCACGTATCACCATCCACACTGCTCGTCCAGGTATCGTTATCGGGAAGAAAGGTGAAGATGTTGAGAAACTGCGTCAGGACCTGACCAAGCAAATGGGTGTGCCTGTGCACATCAATATCGAAGAGATCCGCAAGCCGGAGCTCGACGGTATGCTGGTTGCGCAGAGCGTAGCTCAGCAGCTGGAGCGTCGTGTAATGTTCCGTCGCGCTATGAAGCGCGCAGTACAGAACGCCATGCGCATTGGTGCCAAGGGCATCAAAATCCAAGTGAGCGGTCGTCTCGGCGGTGCTGAAATCGCACGTACTGAATGGTATCGCGAAGGTCGTGTGCCATTGCACACCCTGCGTGCCGACATCGACTATGCCAACTACGAAGCTCACACCACTTACGGTGTGATCGGTGTAAAGGTTTGGATCTTCAAAGGCGAAGTAATTGGTGGTCGCCAAGAAGAGCTGAAACCACAAGCACCAGCGCCTCGTAAAAAAGCTGCTAAGTAAGGGGTACGCCAAATGTTGCAACCTAAGCGTACGAAGTTCCGCAAGCAGATGACAGGCCACAACCGTGGTCTGGCTCAGCGCGGTAGCAAAGTCAGCTTCGGCGAGTTCGCGCTGAAGTCTGTAGCTCGTGGTCGTCTCACCGCTCGTCAGATCGAGTCAGCGCGTCGTGCTCTGACCCGTCACGTTAAACGTGGCGGCAAGATCTGGATCCGTGTATTCCCGGACAAGCCTATTTCCAAAAAGCCCCTCGAAGTTCGTATGGGTAAAGGTAAGGGTAGTGTGGAGTACTGGGTTGCCCAGATTCAGCCAGGCAAAGTCCTGTATGAAATCGAGGGTGTTTCTGAAGAGCTGGCGCGTGAGGCTTTTGCCCTGGCTGCTGCAAAGCTGCCGCTCGCCACCGCCTTTGTTAAACGGACGGTGATGTGATGAAAGCGAATGAACTTCGTGAAAAATCCGCACAGCAGCTGAACGAGCAACTGCTCGGCTTGCTGCGCGACCAGTTCAATCTGCGTATGCAGAAAGCAACTGGCCAGTTGGGGCAGTCTCATCTGCTCTCGCAAGTTAAGCGTGACATCGCTCGCGTGAAGACTGTGCTCAACCAGCAGGCAGGTAAGTGATCATGGCTGAAGCCGAAAAAACTGTCCGTACGCTGACTGGCCGTGTTGTCAGCGACAAGATGGACAAAACCATCACCGTACTGATCGAGCGTCGCGTAAAGCACCCGATCTACGGTAAATACGTTAAGCGTTCGACTAAGCTGCACGCGCACGACGAAACCAACCAGTGCCACATCGGCGACAAAGTCACTATTCGTGAAACTCGTCCTATGGCCAAGACCAAGTCTTGGGCGCTGGTTGATGTTCTCGAACGCGCTGTGGAAGTCTAAGGACTAGGGGTCGGAGAAATTATATGATTCAGACTCAATCCATGCTCGATGTGGCCGATAACAGCGGCGCTCGCCGTGTTATGTGCATCAAGGTGCTGGGTGGCTCCCATCGTCGTTACGCTGGTATCGGTGACATCATCAAAGTTACCGTGAAGGAAGCAATTCCTCGCGGTAAAGTGAAAAAAGGCCAAGTGATGACTGCTGTTGTAGTCCGCACTCGTCACGGCGTACGTCGTGCTGATGGCTCCATTATCCGCTTTGATGGCAACGCTGCTGTTCTTCTGAACAACAAGCAAGAGCCGATCGGCACCCGTATCTTTGGGCCAGTGACCCGTGAACTTCGTACTGAGAAGTTCATGAAGATCGTCTCGCTCGCCCCAGAAGTGCTGTAAGGAGATCCGACATGCAAAAGATTCGTCGTGACGACGAGATCATCGTGATCGCCGGCAAAGACAAAGGTAAGCGCGGTAAGGTGCTCAAGGTTCTTGCTAATAACCGTCTGGTTATCAGCGGTCTGAACCTGGTAAAGCGTCATACCAAGCCTAACCCGATGTCGGGCGTGCAAGGCGGTATCGTCGAAAAAGAAGCTCCACTGGACGCTTCTAACGTCGCCATTTTCAACGGCGAAACCAACAAGGCTGACCGCGTTGGTTTCAAAGTAGAAGACGGCAAGAAAATTCGTGTCTTCAAGTCGACCCAAAAAGCGGTTGATGCTTGAACACTGCTAGGTAGAAGACCATGGCACGACTAAAAGAGATTTACTGGAAGGAAATCGCACCGAAGCTTAAGGAAGAACTTAAGCTTTCGAACGTGATGGAAGTTCCACGCGTTACAAAAATCACCCTGAACATGGGTCTGGGCGAAGCTGTTGGTGACAAAAAAGTCATCGAGCATGCTGTTGCTGACCTGGAAAAGATCACCGGCCAAAAAGTCGTTGTGACCTACGCTCGTAAATCCATCGCTGGCTTTAAAGTCCGTGAAGGATGGCCGATCGGCGTCAAGGTGACTCTGCGCCGTGAGCGTATGTACGAGTTCCTGGATCGTCTGCTGTCGATCTCCCTGCCTCGGGTTCGCGACTTCCGCGGCCTGAATGCCAAGTCCTTCGATGGTCGTGGCAACTACAGCATGGGCGTGAAAGAGCAGATCATTTTCCCGGAAATCGACTACGACAAGATCGATGCTCTCCGCGGTCTGGACATTACCCTGACCACCACTGCCAAGAACGATGATGAAGGCCGCGCTCTGCTGCGTGCTTTCAAATTCCCGTTCCGCAACTGATTGGAGTAGGAAAATGGCCAAGAAGAGCATGAAAAACCGTGAGCTGAAGCGTCAGCTCACCGTTGCCAAGTACGCCACCAAGCGTGCAGCGCTGAAAGCTATCATCGTTGATCTGAACGCAAGTCCAGAAGCGCGTTGGGAAGCTACCGTAGCTCTGCAGAAGCAACCACGTGACGCAAGCGCTTCGCGCATGCGTAACCGTTGCCGCCTGACTGGTCGTCCGCACGGCGTTTACCGCAAGTTCGGCCTTGGCCGTAACAAGCTGCGTGAAGCTGCAATGCGTGGTGACGTACCAGGTCTGGTTAAAGCCAGCTGGTAATTGCTGTCAAAGTCTCGATGTTCGGGTTCGCAAGAACCTGACCATCGGTGGCCTTGAATCTGAATCAAGCCCCTTTTGGGGCTTGATTCATTTCTGGGGTGTGTCTAGAATGACCGGCTCGCCTGAGCCCGTGTTTTTCATGCCCGGAAGTTCTCGGCGACAAAGTAGTAGCCGCAAGGCTAATTTTTCTGTATTAGGAGCGTCTAGCCCATGAGTATGCAGGACCCGTTAGCGGACATGCTAACTCGAATCCGTAATGCCCAGATGGCTGAAAAGTCTGTCGTAAGCATGCCGTCTTCCACGCTGAAGGTGGCTGTAGCAAAAGTCCTGAAGGACGAAGGTTACATCGCGGATTTTCAGATCACCACCGACGCTAAGCCGTCGTTGTCCATCGAGCTGAAGTACTTCGAAGGCCGTCCGGTTATCGAAGAAGTGAAGCGCGTTAGTCGTCCAGGCCTGCGTCAGTACAAGTCCGTTGAAGATCTGCCGAAAGTTCGTGGCGGTCTTGGCGTGTCTATCGTCTCCACCAACAAAGGTGTGATGACGGATCGTGCTGCGCGCGCTGCCGGTGTCGGCGGCGAAGTTCTTTGCACTGTGTTCTAAGGGGGGATAAGCATGTCTCGCGTCGCTAAGAACCCCGTTAAGCTGCCAGCCGGTGTCGAAGTAAAATTCGCAGGCCAACAGCTTTCGGTGAAGGGTGCCAAGGGTACTCTTGAACTGAACATCCATTCGTCCGTTGAGATCGTTGAAGAAGCTGGTGAGCTGCGTTTCGCTGCTCGCAATGGCGATCAACAAACTCGCGCAATGGCCGGTACCACGCGTGCGTTGGTAAACAACATGGTCCAAGGCGTAAGCCAAGGCTTCGAGCGCAAGCTCCAGCTGGTCGGTGTTGGTTACAAGGCGCAAGCAAAAGGCACGGTTTTGAACCTGGCCCTTGGCTTCTCGCACCCAGTGGATTACGAACTGCCGGAAGGCATCACCGCTGAGACTCCTAGCCAGACCGATATCCTGATCAAGGGCATCGACAAGCAGCTGGTAGGTCAAGTGGCCGCTGAGATCCGCGACTTCCGTCCACCAGAGCCGTACAAAGGCAAAGGTGTGCGCTACGCGGACGAAGTCGTCCGTCGTAAAGAAGCCAAGAAGAAGTAGGGCATAGCAAATGACCGACAAAAAAGTTACTCGACTGCGTCGCGCTCGCAAAGCACGCCTGAAAATGCACGAACTCGAAGTCGTGCGTCTCTGCGTGTTCCGCTCGTCGCAGCACATCTACGCCCAGGTCATCTCGGCCGACGGCAACAAAGTCCTGGCAAGTGCCTCGACTTTGGATAAAGAACTGCGTGATGGCGCCACTGGCAACATCGACGCGGCCACAAAGGTTGGCCAGCTGGTCGCTACGCGTGCTAAGGCCGCTGGCGTCTCGCAAGTGGCTTTCGACCGCTCTGGCTTCAAGTACCACGGCCGCGTTAAAGCGCTGGCTGATGCTGCTCGTGAAGCTGGGCTGGAGTTCTAAGTTATGTCAAATAACGACCAAAAGCGCGACGAAGGCTACATTGAGAAGCTGGTTCAAGTTAACCGCGTAGCCAAAACCGTTAAAGGCGGCCGTATCTTCACTTTCACTGCGTTGACCGTGGTGGGTGATGGTAAAGGGCGTGTTGGCTTCGGCCGTGGCAAGTCGCGTGAAGTGCCTGCTGCGATCCAGAAGGCAATGGAAGCTGCTCGCCGCAACATGATCCAAGTTGATCTGAACGGCACCACTCTGCAGTACGCAATGAAGTCCGCTCACGGCGCTTCGAAGGTGTACATGCAGCCTGCTTCTGAAGGTACCGGTATCATCGCTGGCGGCGCTATGCGTGCTGTCCTCGAAGTTGCTGGCGTTCAGAACGTTCTGGCCAAGTGCTACGGCTCGACTAACCCGGTAAACGTGGTTCACGCCACTTTCAAGGGTTTGAAAGCTATGCAGTCTCCTGAATCCATTGCCGCCAAGCGTGGCAAAAGCGTCAAGGAGATCTTCTGATCATGGCTACCGTTAAAGTAACGCTGATCAAAAGCATGACCGGCCGCATCCCTAACCACAAACTGTGCGTTAAGGGTCTTGGTCTGCGTCGCATCGGTCACACTGTAGAAGTCCAGGATACTCCCGAGAATCGCGGGATGATCAACAAGGCTTACTACATGCTGCGTGTCGAGGGTTAATCGATGAAACTCAATGATCTGAGTCCAGCGCCGGGTTCCCGTCGCGAAAAGCATCGTCCGGGCCGTGGTATCGGTAGCGGTTTGGGTAAGACTGGTGGCCGTGGTCACAAAGGTCAGACCTCCCGTTCCGGTGGCACCATTGCTCCAGGCTTTGAAGGCGGTCAACAGCCGCTGCATCGTCGCCTGCCGAAGTTCGGTTTCGTTTCCCTGAAAGCCATGGACCGCGCAGAAGTGCGTCTGTCCGAGCTGGCTAAAGTGGAAGGCGACATCGTCACCGTGCAGTCCCTGAAAGATGCCAACGTGATCAACGTCAACGTACAGCGTGTGAAAATCATGCTGTCCGGTGAAGTGACTCGCGCTGTCACTATCGGCAAGGGAATCGGCGCCACCAAAGGTGCGCGTGCGGCTATCGAAGCAGCTGGCGGCAAGTTCGAGGAATAAATGGCTAAGCAAGGTGCTCTCTCTGCGCTCGGCAAAGGCGGTATGTCTGAACTCTGGGCTCGTCTGCGTTTTCTGTTCCTGGCGATTATCGTCTACCGAATAGGCGCACACATCCCGGTTCCAGGTATCAACCCGGACCGACTCGCAGACCTGTTTCGACAGAATGAGGGGACCATTCTTAGCTTGTTCAACATGTTCTCCGGCGGCGCGCTGGAACGGATGAGCATCTTTGCATTGGGGATCATGCCGTACATTTCGGCATCGATCATCATGCAACTGATGACAGCCGTCAGCCCGCAGCTGGAGCAGTTGAAGAAGGAAGGTGAAGCTGGCCGTCGCAAGATCAGCCAGTACACCCGCTACGGCACCGTCGTCCTCGCTCTCGTTCAGGCTATTGGCATGTCCATTGGTCTGGCGGGGCAGGGCGTTGCGTTCACTGGTGACTTTGGCTTTCATTTCGTCGCGGTATCCACTTTTGTGGCTGGTGCGATGTTCATGATGTGGCTGGGTGAGCAGATTACTGAGCGTGGTGTAGGTAACGGTATCTCGATGTTGATTTTTTCGGGTATCGTCGCCGGTCTTCCGAGAGCAATCGGGCAGTCTTTCGAGTCTGCGCGTCAGGGTGATATCAACATCTTCGCCTTGGTTGCCATCGGTTTGCTGGCAGTAGCGATTATCGGTTTCGTGGTGTTCATTGAGCGTGGTCAGCGTCGTATCGCTGTTCACTACGCCAAGCGTCAGCAGGGCCGCAAGGTTTTTGCTGCGCAGACTAGCCACCTGCCGTTGAAGGTGAACATGGCCGGTGTTATTCCGGCTATTTTCGCGAGCAGCATTTTGCTGTTCCCGGCTTCGTTGGGTGCCTGGTTCGGTCAGTCTGAAGGTATGGGCTGGTTGCAGGACATCTCGCAGTCGATCGCTCCTGGTCAGCCGTTGAATATTCTGCTGTTTAGTGCAGGGATTATTTTCTTCTGCTTCTTCTATACGGCGTTGATGTTCAATCCGAAAGACGTAGCGGAAAACCTGAAGAAGTCCGGTGCCTTTATTCCGGGCATCCGTCCAGGTGAGCAGTCGGCGCGCTACATTGATGGCGTTCTGACCCGCTTGACCATGTTCGGTGCTCTTTACATGACGGCCGTGTGTCTGTTGCCCCAGTTCCTGGTGGTTGCAGCAAACGTTCCGTTCTACCTTGGCGGGACCTCGTTGCTGATCGTGGTCGTGGTTGTGATGGACTTCATGTCCCAAGTACAATCGCACCTCGTTTCGCACCAGTACGAATCCCTGATGAAGAAAGCCAACCTGAAGGGTTACGGCAGCGGCATGTTGCGCTGAGTACCCATAAGGTTCGAGGAGTTGGTGATGAAAGTTCGTGCATCGGTGAAAAAGCTGTGCCGTAACTGCAAGATTATTCGCCGCGAAGGTGTTGTTCGAGTAATTTGCAGCGCGGAACCGCGTCACAAACAGCGCCAAGGCTGAGTGTGATTGTGCTTCAAGCCCGGTAGCTAGTGCGCTACCGGGTTGATTATTTGTTATTACAGCGATATTATCTCGCGCCCTATTTCTTGGCTTCCGGGGCGTAGGTAGCTGTCAATTGGAGTCCCACTGAATGGCCCGTATTGCAGGCGTTAACATTCCAGATAACAAGCATACTGTTATCTCGCTGACCTACATCTATGGTGTTGGTCGCACTACTGCGCAGAAGATCTGTGCAGTGACTGGGGTAAACCCAGCAGCAAAGATCAAAGATCTGAGCGACGAGCAAATTGAACAGCTGCGTGGCGAAGTGGCGAAGTTCACCACTGAAGGTGACCTGCGTCGCGAAATCAACATGAAAATCAAGCGCTTGATGGACCTCGGTTGCTATCGCGGTCTGCGTCATCGTCGTGGTCTGCCAGTACGCGGTCAGCGTACCAAGACCAACGCGCGTACCCGTAAAGGTCCGCGTAAGCCGATCCGCAAGTAATCGCCCCAGCGAATCGACAGGAATTTAATCATGGCAAAACCTGCTGCTCGTCCTCGTAAAAAAGTTAAAAAGACAGTGGTTGATGGCATCGCCCACATCCATGCATCTTTTAACAACACCATCGTGACCATTACCGACCGTCAAGGTAACGCTCTTTCCTGGGCTACCTCCGGTGGTTCGGGTTTCCGCGGTTCCCGCAAGTCCACGCCGTTTGCTGCTCAAGTAGCTGCTGAACGTGCTGGTCAAGCTGCGCTGGAATACGGCCTGAAAAACCTCGACGTTAACGTCAAGGGCCCAGGTCCAGGTCGTGAATCCGCAGTCCGCGCTTTGAACGGCTGTGGCTACAAGATCGCCAGCATCACCGACGTGACGCCAATCCCGCACAACGGGTGCCGTCCGCCGAAGAAGCGCCGCGTGTAATCCAGGAGATTGTAAAGAATGGCTCGTTACATTGGTCCAAAATGCAAACTCGCTCGTCGCGAAGGCACCGATCTCTTCCTGAAGAGCGGCGTGCGCGCGATCGAATCGAAGTGCAACATTGAAGCAGCACCTGGTATCCACGGCCAACGCCGCGGTCGCCAGTCCGATTACGGCACCCAACTGCGTGAAAAGCAGAAGGTCCGTCGTATCTACGGCGTTCTCGAGCGTCAGTTCAGCGGCTACTACAAAGAAGCTGCTGGCAAGAAAGGTGCAACCGGTGAAAACCTGCTGCAACTGCTCGAATGCCGTCTGGACAACGTTGTATACCGTATGGGCTTTGGTTCGACTCGTGCCGAATCCCGTCAGCTGGTATCGCACAAGTCGATCAGCGTTAACGGTCAGACCGTAAACGTTCCGTCGTATCAGGTTCGTGCTGGTGACGTGGTTGCAGTTCGCGAGAAAGCAAAAAACCAACTTCGCATTGTCCAAGCTCTCGATCTGTGTGCCCAACGTGGCCGCGTAGAATGGGTAGAAGTAGACACTGAGAAGAAGTCGGGCGTTTTCAAGAACGTTCCTGCTCGCAGTGATCTGTCCGCCGACATCAACGAAAGCCTGATTGTCGAGCTCTACTCCAAGTAAGGGCTAGAAAATAGGTGCATCCATGCAGATTTCGGTAAATGAGTTCCTGACACCCCGCCACATTGATGTGCAGGTTGTCAGTCCAACCCGCGCCAAGATCACTCTCGAGCCTCTCGAGCGTGGTTTTGGCCACACCCTGGGCAACGCGCTGCGACGCATCCTGTTGTCCTCAATGCCCGGCTGCGCAGTAGTCGAGGCCGAGATTGACGGTGTGCTCCACGAGTACAGCGCCATCGAAGGTGTACAGGAAGACGTAATTGAAATCCTGTTGAACCTTAAAGGTCTGGCCATCAAGCTGCACGGTCGTGACGAAGTTACGCTGACCTTGTCGAAGAAGGGTTCGGGGGTGGTTACCGCTGCCGATATTCAGCTGGATCATGATGTCGAGATCGTTAATCCCGATCACGTAATCGCTAACCTGGCGTCTAACGGCGCCCTGAACATGAAGCTCACCGTAGCTCGTGGTCGTGGTTATGAACCAGCCGACTCGCGTCAGAGCGATGAAGACGAAAGCCGCAGCATCGGTCGCTTGCAGCTTGACTCTTCGTTCAGCCCGGTTCGCCGTATCGCATACGTGGTGGAAAACGCCCGTGTCGAGCAGCGTACCAACCTGGACAAGCTGGTTATTGATCTGGAAACCAACGGTACTCTGGATCCTGAAGAGGCTATCCGCCGCGCTGCAACCATCCTGCAACAGCAGTTGGCTGCGTTCGTCGACCTCAAAGGTGACAGTGAGCCAGTGGTTGTCGAGCAGGAAGACGAGATTGATCCGATCCTGCTTCGCCCGGTTGACGATCTGGAACTGACTGTACGTTCGGCTAACTGCCTTAAGGCGGAAAACATCTACTACATCGGTGACCTGATTCAGCGTACCGAAGTAGAGCTGTTGAAGACTCCGAACCTGGGCAAGAAATCCTTGACTGAAATCAAGGACGTTCTGGCCTCCCGCGGTCTGTCCCTCGGCATGCGCCTCGACAACTGGCCGCCTGCAAGTCTTAAGAAGGACGACAAGGCGACTGCCTGATCGTCGTAATCACCGAACGTAGTGTTTGGTAAGGAATGAACCATGCGTCATCGTAAAAGTGGTCGTCACCTGAGCCGCACCAGCTCGCACCGCAAGGCCATGTTCCAAAACATGGCGGTGTCGCTGTTCGAGCACGAGCTGATCAAAACTACTCTGCCAAAAGCCAAAGAACTGCGTCGCGTTGCTGAGCCGCTGATCACTCTGGCCAAGACAGATAGCCTGGCTAACCGCCGTCTGGCTTTCGACCGTACTCGTTCGAAAGCTATCGTTGGTAAGCTCTTCAACGACCTGGGCAAGCGTTACGCTACCCGTGAGGGTGGCTACCTGCGCATCCTCAAGTGCGGTTTCCGCGCTGGCGACAACGCGCCTATGGCGTACGTCGAGTTGGTTGATCGTGCTACTGCCGGCGAAGCTGTATCCGCCGAGTAAGACGTCAGTCTGAAACAAAAAACCGGGCCTAGTGCCCGGTTTTTTGTGTCCGCAAGAAAATGCGCTGTTCATACAAGCTTCTGACATGTCTCTGTTGTCACTATGTGCCGGGAAACATAATTAGTAATTATCTATCGAAGCTTGCAAGTTAATGAATTTGTAGGTGTCACATGGATGATCGATACTTCCCAGCAAGCCGATTAGCCGGCAGTTTCAAGACTGACAGAGGAAGAAGACCGTATGAGCCAGATCAAAACGCTTACGACCGCCAGTGGCGCACCTGTCGCTGACAACCAGAATTCTCGCTCCGCCGGCCCACGTGGCCCGCTGCTGCTCGACGACTTTCACCTGATCGAGAAGCTCGCCCACTTCAACCGTGAAAACATTCCTGAACGTCGCGTTCATGCCAAAGGCTCGGGAGCTTACGGCACATTCACCGTTACCCGCGATATCACGGATTACACCAGCGCCAAGCTGTTTGAATCTGTTGGCAAGCAAACCCCGACGTTCCTGCGTTTCTCGACGGTAGGCGGCGAACGCGGTTCTGCCGACACCGAGCGCGATCCACGGGGTTTCGCGTTGAAGTTCTACACCGAAGAAGGTAATTGGGACATCGTGGGTAACAACACGCCAGTGTTCTTCATTCGTGATCCCCTGAAATTCCCAGACTTCATTCACACCCAGAAACGCCTTCCGCAAAGCAACCTGAAAAGCGCGCAGATGATGTGGGACTTCTGGTCGCATTCGCCTGAAGCCCTGCACCAGGTCACCATTCTGTTCTCTGATCGCGGTATTCCTGACGGCTACCGTCACATGCACGGCTTCGGCAGCCACACTTACAGTCTGATTAGCGCCCAAGGCGAGCGTCACTGGGTGAAATGGCACTATAAGACCAAACAAGGCATCAAGAATCTGGCACCGGCCGATGCCGCACGGTTGGCGGGCACTGATCCAGACTACGCCCAGCGCGACCTGTTCGAAGCCATCGAGCGCGGTGACTTCCCGAAATGGCGCGTGTGCATTCAGATCATGACTGAGGCCCAAGCTGCGGCACACTATGAGAACCCTTTCGACGTCACCAAAACCTGGTCGCAGAAAGAATTTCCGCTCATCGAAGTGGGTGAACTGGAACTGAATCGCAACCCGCAAAACTACTTTGCTGAAGTCGAGCAAGCTGCGTTCGGCCCAAGCAATATGGTGCCGGGAGTTGGTCTGTCGCCAGATCGGATGCTGCAGGGGCGCGTATTTGCGTACGCTGATGCTCACCGCTACCGCGTGGGTACCAATCACCAGCAACTGCCGGTAAACGCGCCACGCGGCCCGGTGAACACTTACCAGCGCGATGGCTCGATGGCGTTCGGCAGCAACGGTGGTGCAGCACCTAACTACGAACCGAACAGCTACACCGAAGCGCCGAAACAAGCTCCGCATTACGCTGAACCAGCGCTGGCCTTGAGTGGTTCTGCCGATCGCTACGATCACCGCGAAGATACCGATTACTACAGCCACGCAGGTGCGCTGTTCCGCCTGATGAGCGACGATCAGAGAGCATTGCTGGTCAGCAATATCGCCGGTGCCATGGCGGGCGTTTCCACTGATATCGTCGATCGCCAGTTGCAGCATTTCTACAAGGCCGATCCGGCGTATGGAGAAGCAATCGCAAAGCTGCTCAACGTACAGCTTAACGAAGTCTAAACGAGAAGCAGAACCGCCCTCATCTGGGCGGTTTTTGCGTTATTTAGGCTGCTTTTCTAAGAATATCTTCGCTTTTATTGCGCGAATCGGGTGACCTTCCGGTCAGCTTGGTTCAAACTACAGACTTTCAAGTAGGGAGATGTAGGGCGATGCAAGGCCACCCAGACGTAATCGATTACCTCAACACGTTGCTGACCGGCGAACTGGCCGCGCGTGATCAATATTTCGTTCATTCGCGGATGTATGAGGACTGGGGGTTCACCAAGCTCTACGAGCGAATCAACCATGAGATGGAAGAGGAAGCCGGTCACGCTGATGCGTTGATGCGCCGAATTCTGATGCTCGAAGGCACGCCGCGTATGCGTCCGGATGATCTGGATGTCGGCACCACTGTGCCGGAGATGCTCGAAGCGGATCTGCGTCTTGAATACAAAGTTCGCGCAGCGCTGTGCAAAGGCATCGAGTTGTGCGAGCAACACAAGGATTACGTCAGCCGTGAGATCCTTCGGATTCAGCTCAACGACACCGAAGAAGATCACACCTACTGGCTGGAAAAGCAGTTGGGCCTGATCAAGTTGATCGGTCTTGAGAACTACCTGCAATCCCACACGTCCTGATTGCAATCGATACAAAAAGCCCCTGTCACTGATGAAGTGACAGGGGCTTTTTCATGCCTGGCGTTTAAGCCCGATCGCGGATCAGCAGCGGCTTGAGGTAATGACCGGTATGAGATTGCTTCATCTCGGCCACATCTTCAGGCGTGCCGGTGGCAATGATCTGCCCACCTTTGGAGCCGCCCTCCGGCCCGAGATCGACCAGCCAGTCAGCCGTCTTGATCACGTCGAGGTTGTGTTCGATGACTACCACAGTGTTGCCGTGGTCGCGCAGGCGATGCAGCACGTCGAGCAATTGCTGGATGTCCGCGAAGTGCAAACCGGTGGTCGGCTCATCGAGGATGTACAGTGTTTTGCCGGTGTCACGCTTGGACAACTCGCGAGACAGTTTCACTCGCTGCGCCTCACCACCCGACAACGTGGTCGCCGACTGCCCGAGCTTGATGTACGACAGGCCGACATCCATCAATGTCTGTAGCTTGCGCGCCAGTGCTGGCACCGCGTCAAAGAACTCCCGGGCCTCTTCGATGGTCATCTCGAGGGTTTCGTGGATGCTCTTGCCCTTGTATTTGATCTCAAGGGTTTCGCGGTTGTAGCGCTTGCTCTTGCACACATCGCATGGCACGTAGATGTCTGGCAGGAAGTGCATTTCCACTTTGATCAGGCCGTCGCCCTGGCACGCTTCGCAGCGGCCACCCTTGACGTTGAACGAGAAACGCCCCGGGCCGTAACCACGGGAGCGTGACTCGGGTACGCCGGCGAACAGCTCGCGGATCGGGGTGAACAGGCCGGTATAGGTAGCAGGGTTGGAGCGCGGTGTACGGCCGATCGGGCTCTGGTCGATATCGACCACTTTGTCGAGATGCTCCAGGCCCTTGATGCTGTCGTGCGCTGCCGCTTCCAGCGTGGTCGCGCCGTTGAGGGCCGTGGCGCTCAGCGGGAACAAGGTATTGTTGATCAGCGTCGATTTGCCCGAGCCGGACACGCCGGTCACGCACGTCAGCAGACCAATCGGGATGTCCAGATCGACATTGCGCAGGTTGTTGCCGCGCGCCCCTTTGAGCGACAGATTGAGCTTTTTATTGCGTGGCGTGCGTTTGGCCGGCACTTCAATCTTCACGCGGCCCGAGAGGTATTTACCGGTCAGGGAATCCGGGTGCGCCATGACTTCCGCCGGCGTGCCCTCAGCCACGATCTGCCCACCATGCACACCAGCCCCCGGGCCGATATCCACAACGTAATCGGCCAGACGAATCGCGTCTTCGTCGTGTTCGACCACGATCACAGTGTTGCCAATATCACGCAGGTGCTTGAGCGTGCCGAGCAAGCGGTCGTTATCACGCTGGTGCAAACCAATGGACGGTTCGTCAAGGATGTACAGAACACCGACGAGACCGGCACCGATCTGGCTGGCCAGACGAATACGTTGTGCTTCGCCACCGGACAGCGTATCGGCACTGCGGTCCAGCGACAGGTAGTCGAGACCGACGTTGACGAGGAACTGCAGACGCTCGCGAATTTCCTTGAGAATCTTGTCGGCGATTTCGCCGCGACGGCCAGTCATCTTCAGCTCGCCGAAGTACTCGCAAGCGTCGCCGATCGGCAGGTTGGTTACCGCTGGCAGCGTTTTCTCGCCAACCCACACATGCCGCGCTTCGCGACGCAGACGGGTACCACGACAATCCGGGCACGATTGGGTGCTGAGAAACTTGGCCAGCTCTTCGCGCACGCTTGCCGACTCGGTCTCGCGGTAGCGACGCTCCAGGTTCGGCACGATGCCTTCGAACGGGTGCGAACGTTTGACGATATCGCCACGGTCGTTCAGGTATTTGAAGTCGACGTTCTGCGAGCCGCTGCCATGCAGGATGAATTTCTGCTGATCGGCCGGCAGTTCGTTGAACGGTACTTCCAGGCTGAAACCATAGTGTGAAGCGAGTGAGCCGAGCATCTGGAAGTAATAGACGTTACGCCGGTCCCAGCCGCGAATCGCACCTTCGGCCAAGGTCAGATCGCCATTGACCAGCCGTTTGATATCGAAGAACTGCTTCACCCCCAGGCCGTCACAGGTCGGGCAAGCGCCGGCCGGGTTGTTGAAGGAGAACAGCTTCGGTTCCAGTTCGCTGATCGCGTGGCCGCAGATCGGGCAGGCGAAGCGCGCGGAGAAAATCATCTCTTCGCCCGGTTCGTCGTCCATCGGTACGACAAGTGCAATGCCATCCGCCAGTTTCAACGCGGTCTCGAAAGATTCGGCCAGACGTTGCTGCAGATCGGCGCGAACCTTGAAGCGGTCGACGATCACATCGATCGAGTGCTTTTTCTGTTTATCCAGTTTGGGCAGTTCGTCCAGTTCGCAGATCCGCCCGTTGACCCGGGCGCGAACGAAACCTTGGGCGCGCAGCTCTTCGAAGACCGAAAGGTGTTCACCTTTGCGCTCGCGAATAACCGGTGCCAGCAACATCAGTTTGCTGCCTTCCGGCTGCGCCAGCACCAGGTCGACCATCTGGCTGACGGTCTGCGCTTCCAGCGGAATGTCATGATCCGGGCAGCGTGGCGTACCGACGCGTGCATAAAGCAGGCGCAGGTAGTCGTAGATTTCGGTGATGGTGCCGACCGTAGAGCGCGGGTTATGCGAGGTCGACTTTTGTTCGATGGAGATCGCTGGCGACAGGCCTTCGATGGTGTCGACGTCGGGTTTTTCCATCATCGACAGAAACTGTCGGGCGTAGGCCGACAGCGATTCGACATAGCGGCGCTGACCTTCGGCGTAAAGCGTATCGAAGGCCAGGGACGACTTGCCGGATCCGGACAGGCCGGTGATGACGATCAGCTTGTCCCGTGGCAGGGTCAGGTCGATGTTCTTCAGGTTGTGGGTACGGGCCCCACGTATCAGGATCTTGTCCAAAGTGGCCTCGCTCGGCGGGCGTCGAAAACGTAGGAGTATACGGGCAAATACTGGATGGATGCACACTATCAAGCGAAGGGTTTTTACCTTACATGAAGAGAGTTTCATCTATACGCGTCATAGCGTCGCGATATACCCCGTCTTTCGATGGGACTGGTAGAATCGCCGCCGGTTCACACGAGGTTTTTCCATGCACGATCCCCACAGCGAACGCATGAGTGGCAGCGAGACTCGCGCAGCGAGCGGTCTGGCCCTGGTGTTCGCCTTCCGTATGCTTGGCATGTTCATGGTGTTGCCGGTATTGGCAACCTACGGCATGGACCTGGCAGGAGCGACCCCGGCCCTGATCGGGCTGGCTATTGGCGCTTACGGTCTGACCCAGGCGATTTTCCAGATTCCGTTCGGGATCATTTCCGACCGCATTGGCCGCCGTCCGGTGATTTACCTCGGGCTGATCGTTTTTGCCCTCGGTAGCGTGCTGGCGTCTCAGGCCGACTCGATCTGGGGCGTGATCGCCGGGCGGATCCTGCAGGGCGCCGGGGCGATTTCAGCGGCGGTGATGGCGCTACTCTCCGACCTGACCCGCGAACAGCACCGCACCAAGGCAATGGCGATGATCGGCATGACCATCGGTTTGTCGTTTGCCGTGGCCATGGTCGTTGGGCCTTTGCTGACCCGCGCTTTCGGTCTGTCCGGACTGTTCCTCGCCACCGGTGCCATGGCACTGGTCGGTATCGCCATCATCATGTTCATGGTGCCGCGCTCCACCGGGCCATTGCAGCATCGGGAGTCCGGGGTGGCGCGTCAGGCCTTGATGCCTACGCTCAAGCATCCGGATCTGCTGCGCCTCGATCTGGGCATCTTTGTGTTACATGCCATGTTGATGTCGAGCTTCGTTGCGTTGCCGTTGGCGCTGGTGGAAAAAGCCGGTTTGCCCAAGGAACAGCACTGGTGGGTCTACCTCACCGCGCTGCTGATTTCGTTCTTCGCCATGATCCCGTTCATCATCTACGGCGAGAAGAAACGCAAAATGAAACGAGTTTTGCTCGGCGCCGTCCTGACGCTGATGCTGACTGAGCTATTCTTCTGGCAGTTCGGCGACAGCCTGCGGGCTCTGGTGATCGGTACGGTGGTGTTCTTCACCGCGTTCAATCTGCTGGAGGCTTCATTGCCGTCGCTGATCAGCAAGGTTTCACCGGCGGGCGGGAAGGGCACGGCCATGGGCGTGTATTCCACCAGTCAGTTCCTCGGTTCAGCACTCGGCGGGATACTCGGCGGCTGGCTGTTTCAGCATGGCGGTCTGTCGGTTGTGTTCCTCGGATGCGCGGGTCTGGCTGCCATCTGGCTGGCCTTTGCTGTTACCATGCGTGAACCTCCCTACGTGACGAGCCTGCGCTTGCCGTTGTCGCCCGAGGCGATCCGCGAAGCGGGTCTGGTCGAGCGCCTCAAGGCCCTCGTAGGGGTAACCGATGCAGTGATAGTTGCTGATGAAGCGGCTGTTTACATCAAACTGGACAAAGAATTAGTGGATCGCGACACCCTCGAACGCCTGGTGAACAACCCGGCCGGGGCTGCTTGCGAAGCCTAGGAGAACGTTATGGCCCGTGGGGTTAACAAAGTCATATTGGTCGGCACTTGCGGCCAGGATCCCGAAGTTCGCTACCTGCCTAACGGTAACGCCGTGACCAACCTGAGTCTGGCCACCAGCGAACAATGGACCGACAAGCAAACCGGTCAGAAGGTCGAGAAGACCGAGTGGCACCGTGTTTCGATGTTTGGCAAGGTTGCGGAAATCGCCGGCGAATACCTGCGTAAAGGTTCGCAGGTCTACATCGAAGGCAAGCTGCAGACCCGCGAGTGGGAAAAAGACGGTATCAAGCGTTACACCACTGAAATCGTGGTCGACATGCAAGGCACCATGCAACTGCTCGGCGGCCGTCCACAACAGGGCGACCAACAAGGCGGTGGCAACAACTACCAGCAGTCGGCTCCGGCTCCACGCCAGCAGGCTCCGCGTCCGCAGCAGTCGGCTCCACAGCAGCGTTCGGCCCCGGCTCCTCAGCAGGCCGCACCGCAACCGGCTCCGGATTTCGACAGCTTTGATGACGATATTCCGTTCTGATTCGCTGCTGTAACCGCTGCAAATAAAAAGGCCCGTCGCTTAAACGACGGGCCTTTTTTGTGGAGCAAATAACCTGCAATCCCCCCGATCAACTGTGGGAGCGAGCCTGCTCACGAAGGCGTCGGTCAGTTCAAAAAATGGTTGAATGACACACCGCTTTCGCGAGCAGGCTCGCTCCCACAGAAGGGATCTGGGTTTCAATCAAGGATCAGGTGGGGCAGGAAGCGGCTGGAGTCTTTGGTGATCAAACTGTTGTCCTCCCGCACACCAATCCCAGCAGCCTGATCGCCAATCACCCAGGAACCGATCAGCGTGTAGCTGTCGCCAAACTTCGGCAACGGCGCGAATTCCTGCAGGATAAATGGCGCATCGGTGTAGGGCCCGTCCTCTTTGACGATCAGACCATCCGTCGTTTGCAGCTCAATGTTGGCGCCTTCGCGGGAGAAGTACGGCTTGCGTACCCAGCCCTTGGGCACGGCGCTGGCCGGGTTAGGGTCGAGATGCGCCGCCAGCAGATTCGGATGCCCTTTGTGCAGTTCCCACAGTAATGGCAGTGCACCCTTGTTCGACAGAATTGCCTTCCACGCTGGTTCGAAAAACTGCGTATCGCACTCGGCAATCGCCGCGCCGAAGGGTTCGTGGAAGATGAATTCCCAGGCATGCAGTTTGAACAGGTGCGGGATCCAGCGATCTTCCAGGTCGACGAAGCGCCCTTCAGCCGTCAAACCGATGTCTTCGATATCGATGTGCCGCGACTCGATGCCGACTTTCTCGGCGATCAGGCGCAGATAATCCGTGGTGCCCTTGTCCTCGACCGAGTCTTTCATCGAGGCAAAGTAGAACGGCCGCTTCAGTTGTAATTCGGCGAAGGCCTGATGCAGATGGGTGTCGATGCTGTTGAACTGGTCGGCATGACGCGGCAGCGTGCCGCGCTCGATGCATTGCTCCAGCCAGCCCCACTGAAACGCCGCCGCTTCGTAAAGACTGGTTGGCGTGTCGTAGTTGAGCTCCAGCAGCTTCGCCGGGCCGTTGCCGCTGTAGGAAAAGTCCATGCGCCCGTAAAGATGCGGATGACCTTCCAGCCAGGAAGTGCGGATCATGTCGTAGTACGGCGCCGGGATGCTCAGGCGATCCAGCAATTCTTCGCTGTGTACCACGCGATCGACCAGGTCCATGCACATCTCGTGCAGTTCGGTGGTCGGGTCCTCAAGATCGTTTTCGATTTGCGCAAGCGTGAACTGGTAGTACGCGCTTTCGTCCCAGTACGGCTCATCGTCGATGGTGTGAAACATGAAACCGAGGCTCTCGGCGGTCTGTTTCCAGTCGGGGCGCTCGGCGCAGAGGATCTTCTTCATCGTCAGCTGCTCGAACGACCAGAACCAGAACTGCTGCCCCAACCACCCCAGCCGCTACGGGCACTGGACTGGCTGCCGAAGCCGCCGCGTGAGGTCGAAGAAGCCACGTTGACCGGTTTGCTTTTGCTGCTCTCGTAATCCGCTTGGCTACGCGTCGTGGTGTCGGCTCTGCGGTACTGCGTCGAGGTGTTGTACGGCTGGCGCGTTTCGCGATCGCGGTAAACCGTGCGTTCGGCGTTGTTGCTCATCGCGTTGCCGATCAGCCAGCCGGTCAGCCAGCCGTTGCCACCGCCACTGGAGGTGTGCGAAGTGTTTTGCACACTCTGCACAGCCGCCGCATCACCCGCAGGCATTTGCGCGCCGGCGATGGCGTCGAGATTCTGCGCCGGCTCACCGTCTTTCGGCACTTTGAAGCCGCCGAGTTTCGGCACGAAGCGGCCGTCAGAATTCTTCTGGCACCAGTCAGCGGCAAAGTCCGCGTCGCACTTGGCCTTGTTGTCGTACGCCGGGGCAATGCGCCGATGTTCGGTCAGGGCGGCGACGTAAGCGTTGGAGCAGACATCGGCGGCCACTTCGGCGTCGACGCACTGTTCCACATTCTGGAAACTGCGTGGTTGATCCGCGGCTGTCGCCTGGCCGGAAATGGCCATCGCCACCGAGGCGGCGAGGGACAACTGAACGTATTTGCTGCGTTTCATCTAAGGCTTCCTGCCGATCAGTTGGACGGTGTCATGCACGCGGCGTTGAGCATGCCGACGCTGATCGCGACCGCAGCGACATAGATACCCGAAGCCACTTCGCCGTTGGCGATGCGCTGGGATGTGCCTTTGAGCACCAGGCCCGTGGCGAGGAATGCCAGCAGTTGCACCACCGCGGCAATCACTGCCCAGAGCACGAAGTCGAGGACGTTGACCGAAAACGCAATCACGTTACTGGCCGGAATCGCGAAACCGATGATCGCGCCGGACAGGGCGATCGCGGCGGCAACGTTGCCGGAGCGGATCAGCTCGAACTCCTTGTGCGGCGTGATGCGCGTGTAGACAAATTGAAACAGCATGAACAGCAGCACGGCGCCGATGAGGTAGACGACGAAACCGACCAGCGCGGTTTTGTTCAGGGAAACGGCCAGCACTTCCAGCATGAAAAACTTCCTTTTTTAAATGGTGCTCAGATCTGTCGTATACAGCGAGATGCCGAGCGAGGTGCTCAGGCTGACGGTGCCTTCTTCGTCCTGTTCGACGGAGAACAGCAGCAATTCGCGGCGATCGGTCAGGCCGGTCTCGCGCGCATAAAGCATGGAGTGGTGTTCGATGGTGTAGCTCTCATCCGGATTGACCACTTGTTCGGTCATCGGTACCAGTTCGGTCTGGCCTTGTTCGGTGCCCCACTCGCGGGTGTATTCGACACCTTCGTGGGTGTAGGTCGGCAGGCCGATCGCGCTGTCGGGGCCGGCCAGGCGCTGCAGTTCGGCGTCACTGTTGACGGTCACGTAACTGAGGTAGTTGAACAGGGTGACCGATTCGATCTGGTCGTCACCGGTGACGTGGATCTGCAGCCAGAAATCCTCGTCGTTCATGTAATAGCGGTGCAGTTTGTTGGACTGGCCGAGGTCGACCCAGCCATGGCTCCAGATCGCCTGATCGAAGGGCACGCGCACCGTGGTCGAACCATCGAGCAGCAGCGCCAGGGTTGTATCGAACCTGACGGCCTTGCCTTGCGCCATGCCGAGTGGGCCACTGGCAACGGTCGGTGTTGGCGCAGCGGTCTGCCAGTTGCTGGTGCCCAGCAAGTCTTTAAACCATCCCATGGGTACGTTCCTTGAAGCGGGTGGAGGTGTTCGTCGGCGAAAAAAGCGTGGCTAGTGTACCGGGCGAACCGGTGAACGAGCAGAAGGATTTTTACGCCGCAAACCATGTGGGAGCGAGCTTGCTCGCGAAGAGGGCATACCAGTCAATATTGATGTCGACTGGTACGACGCTTTCGCGAGCAGGCTCGCTCCCACAGGTTTTGTGCAAATGCTTACTGCGAGGACTTCTGCTTCAGACGCTCAAGAATCGCATTGGCGCTGCCTTCGTTCGGCGTGATGCCGGCGTCGCGCAGTTTGCGTTCCAGGTCGTTGCCGGTCGAGGCGTCAGCCAGTTCGTCCGCCGCGCTCAGCTCGGCAGCACGTTGCTGCTGCTTGGCCTGCAGACGGTTCAACGTACCGACGGCAGTTTCCAGTTTGCCATTGGCGCCGCCGCTGGCGATGGAGGCGCTGACCTGGGCTTTCTGCACGCTTTCACGGGCCTTGGCCATGTCCACTTGCTGGCGCAGGCTCTTGATCCGCGACTCGGCCTTGCTGATGTCTTTGCGCATGTTTTCGGCGTAAGTGCCGAATTCGTCGCTCTGCTTTTTCTCGACATCCAGCTCGTTGGTCAGGGTCGAAATCGCTTCGGCCACTTCCAGCGCCAGGTCTTCACGGCCGGCGTTCAGCGCCGAGACGGCTTTGGCTTCCAGATCCTTGATCTTGGCGTCGTACTCGCTCACGCGGTCGGCAGCCAGTTTGTGCTTGGCCATGATGGTGACCAGTTCGCGACGGGCGTTCGACAGCGCGCTGTCGGCATCGCGGATTTCCTGATCGAGGATGCGCAGGGCCTGTTGGTCCGCGATCGCTTCGCCGACTTCATTGGCGCCGCCGCGCAGTGCGGTGAACAACTTGCTCCAGATGGACTGAGTCATTGGATATTCCCTGTTGATTACTTGAAGAAGTGTTCGAAGGCTTCGCTCGCGCGCTGCACATTGTCGACCAGGGTTTTCACCTCGGTGACGACGTTGGTCAGGCTCGAGTCGGCGCTGAGGGCGCCAAACATGTTGTAAACGGTCTGCCCGTTGGGCATCGACTCGATCCCGATCGACGACAGCGGGAACATTTCCCGGCTGCGCAATACGGCGTCGTTGAAGGCCGCTACGTTCGAGATCGAATCGATGTCCACCAGCACGGTGTCGACGATGATCTGCTGGCCGGCCAGGGCGATGTGAATCGGCAGACCGCCGAATTCGTTCATTTCCAGCTTGATGCTGGGTTCGGAGCTCTGGATCAGCGACAGCGTGATTTCTTGCGAAGCCACCTCGTCAAGGGCCTTGAGGGCGTTGAAGAGGCTATCGATGGTCCAGTTGTTGCCTGCGCTCATGTAATTCTCCGACATGAAAGAGCCAGCCAGAATCGGTTGGCGTAGCTGTTGCTCCATTTGCTTGAGCAAGCTTCGGTTTTCGGGAAGCACCCAAGTTTCGTGTTTCACATAACCTGCTGCGGCCAGGCCTGCGCGCATCTGCTTCATATAGAAACTCGAAGGTTTTTTCGCAGACGGTTTCGCGCGCTCCCCCTTGGGACTCTCTGATTTCGCTGTGGGGGAACGGCTTTTCATGGCAATGGCTCGGTTATGAAAATCTCACGCGTGAGCCACACTACAACCAATTCAAAATGCCATCAATGGCTCACGCGTGAGATTTTTATGACAGACGAAAAAAGGCCCGCTACGAGGCGGGCACAGGTTTTTCGCAGAATGACTCAGTGTTTGGCAGCGAGGTATTCGTCAGTAGATACCACGCTGGCGTAGGCGAAACCGAGCGCCGACATGAACGCGGCATGGACGTGTGCCGCCGGCACCGTCAGACCATTGAACGTCAGGTCACGGCTGGCGCAGGCGTCATGAATCACCGTGACGGCGTAACCCAGATCCGCCGCCGCGCGGGTAATGCCGTCAATGCACATGTGGCTCATGCTGCCGACAACCACCAGCTCCTTGATGCCTTGTTCGTCGAGGATCGCTTGCAATTCGGTTTCGCGGAACGAGTTGACGAAGTGCTTGAGTACCACCGGTTCATCGGCGCGGTTGAGCACCTTCAAATGCAGCTTGGCGCCGTCCGATCCCGGGGTGAAAAACGGCGCGTCCGCTGAGGTGAACTCGTGGCGGATGTGGATGACCGGATTGCCGGCCTCGCGGAAGGCGGCGATCAGCCGAGCGGCGTTGTCGGCGGCGGCATCAGCACCGGCCAGCGGCCACTTGCCTTGGGGGAAGTAGTCGTTCTGGATATCGACTACGATGAGCGCTTGCTTGGCCATGGGGGTGTCCTCGATGTGTTGGCTGGAAGTGGCTGCAGTATTGGCGCTGATCAGCGATTCGGGGATTGGCCGCACCGACAATAGACAGGGGAAAACTGACAATGGGCGCAGAAAGTGCCGCCATCGCTGAATTGGGTGTGCTGATCTATCCAGGCGCGCAAATGGCGGCGGTGCATGGTCTGACCGATCTGTTTGCGGTGGCCAACCGGATAGCCGCTGAGCATCAGGCCGCGCAGTTGCCGGTGCTGCGGGTCAGTCACTGGCAGGTCGAAGGTGATCAGGCGCCAACGCGCACTTACGCCAGTCATGCGGGTGACGACAGCGCTTTGCTGGCGGTACTGATTCCGCCATCGATCGGCGGGTTCTCGGCGGCGCAAGCGCCGGCCAGCCTGATGCAATGGTTACGGGATCAACATGCCCACGGTGCGACGCTAGGCGGGGTTTGCGTAGGCTCGCTGATGTTGGCCGAAAGCGGTCTGCTCGACGGCCGCAGCGCCACCACCCATTGGACCTCGGCCAAGGCCTTCGCCGAGCGTTACCCGAAGATCAAACTCAAGGCTGATACCCCGATTGTCGACGACGGCGACTTGATCACCACGGCCGGATTGATGGCTTGGTCGGAGCTGGGATTACGCCTGGTCGACAGGTTGCTCGGGCCGAGCATTGCCACCGGCACCGCGCGATTTCTGGTGATAGAGCACAGTGACAGCGCCAGTGAGTGCGGCAGTAATTTCGCGCCGATTCTCGGGCATGGCGATGCGGCGATTCTCAAGGTTCAGCATTGGCTTCAAAGCACCGGCGCGACGGATGTTTCGCTGACGGCGATGGCCGAGCGGGCAGGCCTGGAGGAGCGCACGTTTCTGCGCCGGTTCCGTGCGGCAACCGGGTTGAAACCGACCGAGTACTGCCAGCATCTGCGGGTGGGCAAGGCACGGGAAATGCTCGAATTCAGTAATGGCACGATTGATCACATTGCGTGGACGGTGGGTTATCAGGATCCGGGGGCGTTTCGCGCGATCTTCAAGAAGATTACCGGGCTGGCGCCGAGTGATTATCGGGCACGGTTTGGTGTGTCCCCGATCCCGAAAGCAACGAACATCTAATGTAGGAGTGAGCCGGCTCGCGATAGCAATCTGTCAGAAAACCGTGAGGTGACTGACCCACCGCTATCGCGAGCAGGCTCACTCCTACAAGAGACCGCACAAGGTTCGGGATCGTGCAATTTGCCGGGGTTTTGCAGGTGTTCGTGCAGATTGAAACAGGCGTGATGCCAGCACCCTGCTGGCAAGTTTCTGATTGGTCTATGATTTTACTAGAGCCGCCGTTGGCCTGATCTCTGCACCTCTCACCGCCACAGTCATCGAACCGATGGAAGGGGGACGCATGACCCCGACACCCAGCAGGAAAATCGTGGTTGCCCATTCGGTGCGCCCTGACGCGCCGCAGCACGAAGTGCAAACCAATAAAGCCCTCGCGCGTTGGCTGGCGCAGATTCTCGGATGCAAATTTGGCGGCAGTTACGATCCGGACAAACATCGCGGTCGTGACCTGTATCTGCTACCGACGCAAACCATCGTCGGTAATGCCAGCGCTCAGCAACTCGGCGTCAAAGGTCCGGACGATTTGTGGGGTGGCTTTGTCGAGCACGATTTCATCTGCACCAAAGCCATCAGCCACGGCCTGCGCAGTCATCTGGCTCAGGCGCCGCAAGGCTGGTCGCCATTATTTTCCGAGCGAACGCGCAATGTGGTGCTCGACGGGCTCAGCGTGTTCTCGCTGGAGGATGCGCGGCCCGCTGCCGAGCATTTGCTGTACAACGGCCCGATTCGTTTGAAGCCGGTTCACGCCTGCGCCGGTCGGGGGCAGGAAGTGATCAAAAACCTCGACGCCTTGGACGAAATCCTTGCCCGGCCCGACATTGCAAAGCAGTTCAGCGAAGGCGTGGTGCTGGAGCAGGACTTGAGCGACGTTGTCACCCACAGCGTCGGCCAGTCGTTCATCGGCGACAAAGTGTTGAGCTACTGCGGTGATCAATACTTGACCAATGATGCCCACGGTGAAGACGTGTACGGCGGCTCGAACCTGTTGGTCGTGCAGGGTGGGTATGACGAACTGCTGAAGCTCGACCTGCCCGACGATGTTCGCCTGGCCATCGAGCAGGCGCAGGTCTTCGACGGTGCTGCGGATGAAGCCTATCCGTGCTTTTATGCCTCGCGGCGCAATTACGACATCGCCCAAGGCCTGGACAGCAACGGTAAATCCCGCAGCGGTGTGCTCGAACAATCCTGGCGTATGGGCGGTGCCAGCAGTGCTGAAGTTGCCGCGTTGCAAAGCTTCGTCAACGATCCGGGGATGCGCGCGATCCGTGTGTCTTCGGTAGAAACCTACATCGATCAGCCGTTGCCGGCGGATGCCATCGAGGTTTATCGCGGCCCGGCTGAGAACAGCGAATTTCTCCTCAAATACGTAACGGTCAAATCCTATGACGGCTAGAAGCGAAAGCATTCAAATCGACATTGATGATGAACAGATGAGCGGGACCTTTCTCAGTCCCAAATCAAAAGTGCCTGGCGTGTTGTTTGTCCACGGTTGGGGCGGTAGTCAGGAGCGTGATCTGGAGCGGGCCAAAGGCATCGCCGGTCTCGGGTGTGTGTGCCTGACGTTCGACTTGCGCGGACATACCGGCGGTACCGGGATCCCGCTGACCCGCGTGACTCGCGAAGATAACCTGCGTGATTTGCTCGCGGCGTACGATCGTCTGCTCGCGCATCCGGCGCTCGACACTTCGGCCATCGCCGTGGTCGGCACCAGTTATGGTGGGTATCTGGCGGCCATCCTTACCTCATTGCGCCCGGTACGCTGGCTGGCACTGCGCGTACCGGCGCTGTATCGCGACGAGCAATGGCACACACCCAAGCGCGATCTGGACAAGGCTGATCTGCGTGATTACCGCAGCACGCTGGTGCGGGCTGACACCAATCGGGCGCTGCATGCCTGTTCACAATTCACCGGGGATGTTTTGCTGGTGGAGTCGGAAACCGATGATTACGTGCCCCATGCGGCGATCATGAGTTACCGCGCGGCGTGTCAGCAGACCCATTCACTGACGCACCGGATTATCGATGGCGCCGATCATGCGTTGAGCGAACCGGTGTCGCAGCAGGCCTACACCTCGATTCTGGTGGACTGGATTACCGAGATGGTTGTGGGCGAGCGGTTGAGCATTATTCAATCAGCATGATCTGTAGTGTTCTTTCGGACGCCTTCGCGAGCAGGCTCGCTCCCACATTTGGAATGCATTCAACCTGTGGGAGCGAGCCTGCTCGCGAAGAGGGCATTAGCTTCGGCAACTCTCTCAGGAGGGTTTCTTCTCGATCCGAAGCGCCTTGGCCTTGGCCTCAACCACCAGATACATCACCACCGTAATCAACAACGGCAACAGAAAATAAATCGCCCGATACGCCAGTAAACCCGCCACCAGACTGCCGCGCGAAGCCTCGTGTTGCAGCAGCGCCACAAACACCGCCTCCAGCACCCCAAGCCCCGCCGGAATATGCGTAATGACCCCGGCAATCGCGCTGATCAGCAACACACCCAGCACCAACGGATAATCCAGTTTGCTCGGCAGCAACGTGAAGATCACCGCCGCCATCAGCGACCAGTTCAGTGCGCCCAGCAGCAATTGCAACACCGCCATGCGCAAGGAGGGCAGATTGATTTCCACCCCGCGAATCGACCACTCGCGGCGCTTGGAAAACTGGCACGCCGCGAGATAGCCGGCGCTGATCAGTAATAACAAAACACCAATGCCTTGCAACGCATCACTGCTGACTTTCCAGCCCGGCGGCATGCGCACCAGTCCACTGCTGAACACCACGCCGGCAATGGTCATGTAGCCAAACCAGTTGGTCGCCAGGCTCAGCCCGAGAATCTTGGCGATGTTGCCTTTGCTCACGCCCAGTCGCGAATACAGGCGATAACGCATGGCAATGCCGCCGACCCAGGCACTGAGATTGAGGTTGAACGCATAGCTGATGATCCCCACCGGCAGGATCTGTTTCCAGGTCAGGTCCTGACGAATGTAGGTGCGGCCGATCAGGTCGAAACTGGCGTAGACCAGAAAACTCAGCAGGGTCAGGCCGGCAGCGATGATCAGCGTGCGCAGCTTGAAGTCGGCAAGGGTTTGCAGCACTTCGGCCCATTCGATACGCGTGGCGAACAGCGTCAGCAAGACGATCAGTGCGAGGAAAAACAGCAGGCTCAACGGGCGTTTCCAGCGACTCCATTTCGAGTGCGTCGCTGGTGCCGAATGACCGCTCGAATGCGCTTCGGAATGGCTCATGGCGTGTTTCCTCGATATGGCTTGAGCCGTGGTTTGTGCGCCGGCAGCCAACCGGCCATCGCCGGAAAATGCCGCAAGAAATGGAACACCAGAAAACCCACGGTCATGTGCCAGATCCGACCACGCGGAGACTTGCTCGGGTCCATGGCTTTGCAGTGGTTCTGGCTGAGGTCTTCGAGGCGCTCGAACAGATGCTGATTGAACGCGCGGTCGCGGATCAGCACGTTGGCTTCCAGGTTCAGGGAGAGGCTCAGCGGGTCCAGATTGCTTGAGCCGACGGTGCTCCATTCTTCGTCGACCAGCGCGACTTTGCCGTGCAGCGGGCGCTGGCAATATTCGTGGATCTGCACGCCGGCCTTGAGCAAGTAGTCGTAGGTCATGCGCGCCGCCAGTTTGGCCACCAGCATGTCCGGTTGCCCCTGCAGAATCAGGCGCACCTCGACGCCGCGCCGCGCCGCGTTACGGATCTCGCGCAGCAAACGATAGCCGGGAAAGAAGTAGGCGTTGGCAATCACCACGCGGCGTTTGGCGCGGCGCAGTACCTGTAAGTACACATCCTCGATATCGGTGTTGTGTTGATCGTTGTCACGGAACACCAGACGCACTTGGCCATCGAGATCGTTGAAGGCCATTTCCGCACGCCGCTGGCGCCGGCGTTGCCACCAGAACCGTGCACGTCCGGGACGACCGCTTTGCAGCAAGGCGAAATGATGGATGTCGGTGACCGCCGGGCCCTGAACTTCCACCGCATAATCCTGCTTGGCTTCGGGGCCGAAGTCGGCCAGGTGATCACCGGAAAAATTGATTCCGCCAACGAACGCAACCAGGCCGTCGACCACCACGATCTTGCGGTGCAAGCGGCGGAACCAGTTGGTGCGGATGCCCAGGCGTTTCGGTGCCGGATCGAAGATTTGCAGGTGCACGCCGGCTTCGCTCAGTGCGGTGAGATAACCGGTGGTCAACTCGCCGCAACCGAAGCCGTCGAAGCTCACGGTGGTGCGCACGCCTCGTCGCGCGGCGTCGATCAGAATCTCCTGCAACTCGGCACCGACCTTGTCTTCGAAAACGATAAACGTCTCAAGGAGGATTTCACTCTTCGCCGCGCGCATCGCGTCGAACACCCGCGAGAAATACTCCTCGCCGTTTTCCAGCAACTCGACACGGTTGTTGCCCTGCCAGTGGTACTCGACATCGACCTGGCCGGGCTCGCGGGTCGGCGGGGTGATGGCGACCGGTTCCACGGCGGATTTCTCCAGCGGCGCGCTGCTCATAGTTCGATCTCTACCGATAAAGGAACGTGGTCGGAAAGGTGCGACCAGGGCCGGTTCGCCAGGACTTTCGGCTGGCTGGCCTTGAGGTTGCGCACGTAAATACGATCAAGCCGCAGTGCTGGCAGGCGCGCGGGAAAGCTGCGCGCCGGTTTACCCTGGTGCTCGGCGAATACTTCGCGCAGGCCGCAGGGTTTGAGCTGCGCGTCGGCGCGCTGGCGCCAATCGTTGAAATCGCCCGCGACGATCACCGGTGCGTCGTCGGGCAACTCCGCCAGGCGTTGCATGAGTAAATCCAGTTGGGCGTTGCGATGACTTTCGCGCAGGCCCAGATGCACGCAGATCGCATGCACTTCGGTACCGTCACCGGGCAGGCGCAGGACGCAATGCAGTAGGCCACGGTTCTCATGGCCGCTGATCGATACGTCGAGGTTGTCGTGGCGAATGATCTGGAATTTCGACAGCAGCGCGTTGCCGTGATCGCCCTCCGGGTACACCGCGTTGCGCCCATAGGCGAACTGCGGCCAGAGGCTGTCGGCGAGGAATTCGTATTGCGGCATCGTCGGCCAATTGTTGTAGCGCTTGGGGTGCTGTTCGTGGGTGCCATGGACTTCCTGCAGAAACACCACGTCGGCGGCGACGCTGCGCACCGCTTCGCGCAACTCCGGCAGGATGAAACGCCGGTTGAGGGCGGTGAAGCCCTTGTGGGTATTGACCGTCAGCACCGTGAACGTGCGTACCGATGGCGCGACTACCGAACCTTCGTCTGTAAAACCGACCGGTTCTGGAATACTCATGCCAACACTCCTTCGCCAGCGGGTTCGCCGGGGGTGGTGACGAGGTCTTTATCCAGTTCGAAACGGTGCAGCAGATCACGGGCGTCGTACGGCGCGCGGACTTTGATGTCGTTGTCGAAATAGCAGAACACTTCGCGAGATTTGCGTACGCGTGGCTTCAAGCGTGGCGCGATCAGATGAGCATCTTTGGGTTGCTCGCCGTGGTGCCAGGCGTCGATGCGCTCGGCCCAGCGCTTGAGTGCCGGTGCGGTGTAGCCACTGGCATAAAGTTCTTCGGCGCCGTGCAGGCGCAGGTAGACAAAGTCGCTGGTGAGGTCTTCGCGGTACGGCCATTTATCGGCAGTGTCGGCGATCACCAGTGCGGTGTTGTAGCGCTTCAATAGGCGCACAAAATCGGGATCAAGGAAGCTGTCGTTGCGGATTTCCACAGCGTGGCGCAGCGGTTTTCTACGCCAGGCTTTCATGCTCGCGTGACCGTGCAGATGAGCGTCGTGTTGCCGGGCGAGGGTGGCGGCGGCTTCAGTATCGTGGGGCAGTAGCGCGAGGAAATGTTCAAAGCGCTCAGGCTCGAATTTGAAGTTCGGCGGGAACTGCCAAAGGATCGGCCCGAGCTTTTCCTTGAGCTCCAGCACCCCCGAGGCGAAGAAATTGGCCAGAGGCTTTTCGATCTCGCGCAAGCGGCGGATGTGGGTGATGAAGCGCGGCGCCTTAACGCTGAAAACGAAGTCGTCCGGCGTTTCGTCGTACCACTGTGCATATCGTTCGGGCCGTTGCAGGGCGTAGAACGATCCATTGATTTCGATGCTGTTGACCGCCCGCGAAGCGAACTGCAATTCGCGTTTCTGCGCCAGTCCCTTGGGGTAGAAGTCCCCGCGCCACGGTGCGTAGCGCCAGCCGGAAATACCGATGTGGATCGTTGCCATGCCGCCCTCCCGTTGAAAGCCCTCGTGTTGCCGCTGTCTTTTGATGACTGCGGGCGGTTCGGGAAAGTTTCGACGGTGTTACGGACGGTCACGTCCAAGGCGAAGATCAAAAGCGTTCCCCCTCACCCCAACCCTCTCCCCCAGAGGGGGCGAGGGGGAAGGGAGCTGATCTTCAGGGTTCTCAGGATTTGAGTTCGACTCCGGACTTGCAAGTCGGTGTACTTCTCGCAGGCAACTCGGTCAGCTCCCTCTCACGCTGGGAGAGGGCGAGGGGAGCTGATCTTCAGGGTTTTCAGGATTTGAGTTCGACTCAGGACTTTCAGGTCGATGTACTTTTCGCAGGCAACTCGGTCAGCTCCCTCTCACGCTGGGAGAGGGCGAGGGGAGCTGATCTTCAGGGTTTTCAGGATTTGAGTTCGACTCAGGACTTTCAGGTCGATGTACTTTTCGCAGGCAACTCGGTCGGCTCCCTCTCCCTCTGGGAGAGGGCTGGGGTGAGGGTGCTCTTGAACTTGCTGTGCAATTACCGATCAGTTCCTTACAGGTTCAGCCAAGGGAGATCGGAGTTTTGGGCAAGTTCAGGATCGCCATTCTGCTGGGAGCACTGCTGTTTCTCGGCGCCAGTGAAATCGACGCCGCCGCGTTGCCGGGCATCCCGGCCGCCGCCGAAGAAGCGGCCAAACCCGAGCCGATAGTGCAGGGCGGTCTGCTCGGTGCGATCAGTTCGAGCATCGATGATGTGCAGGACAAACTCGATCTCAACGAACACCTGGTCGACGCCTGGCGCCTGCGCGCCGATCGCGCCGCCGATGAAGTCGACAAACTGGTCAACCAACCCTCGAACCGCTCGGGCTGGAGCGTCGCCGGGGACTTCCTCACGCTGTCGGGCGTCTGGCTTGGCAGTTTCGCGTTGTTGACCGTGCTCGGCAGTTTGATGGCCAAGCGTCTGCGCGAGGGCCGCTGGTTGCGCACCCGCCAGCGCAGTCAGGATCTGATTGGTTATTTGCTGCCGTACACCGTGCCGGCGTTGATCTGCCTGCCGCTGACGTTATATGTCAGCCATTTTCTGCAAGCATCGGTCGGCCGTGCGCTGGCGCTGTGTCTGGCCTACGCCACCAGCAGTGGCATCTTTTCCACCTCGATGTTGCTGTGCGTGGTGGTGATGTTCAACGTCGGTCATAAACGTCCGGCGGCGCTGATCATCCGCAACTACTGTCCACGACCGCTGTTCCTGATCGGTTTCCTCGCGGCTCTCAGCGATGCGCTGACCAGTCCGCAGATTGCCCGGCAACTGGGCGGCAACATCACCAGCAGTATCGCGGTGTTCACCGGGCTGATCGCCTCGATCATTTTTGGTTTGCTGGTGATTCGCCTGCGCCGCCCGGTGGCGCATCTGATCCGCAATCGTTCGCTGAGCCAACGGCTGAAACAGCCTTCGTTGCAGGAGTCGCTGCGGATTTTCTCGGGGCTGTGGTACTGGCCAATCGTGCTGATGGTGCTGGTCTCGGCGGTCAATCTGATCGGCATCGGCGAGGACAATCAGAAAGCCCTGCGTTGCGCGTTGTTCACCACGGTTTTGTTAATCGGCACGGTATTCCTCAGCACGATCCTGCAGCACTTGTTCAAGTCACGAAAAGCCGAAGCGATCCAGCGCAGCAGCGCCTACAAGGAACGTTTTCTCAGCCTCTTGCATGCCTTGCTGCGGATCGTCATCGCTATCGCCTTCATCGATATTCTCGGGCGGATCTGGGGCGTGTCGCTGCTCGAATTTGCCCAGAGCAGCACGGTTGGCCGGGCGATCAGCAACGCGCTGAGCAGCATCGGTCTGATCTTCCTGGTCACGTGGTTACTGTGGGTGGTACTCGACACGGCGATTCAGGAAGCACTGAAACCGCCGCTCAGCAAACGCGCGGCGCGCCAGCCGAGTACGCGGGTGAAAACCATCCTGCCGCTGCTGCGCAACGCGATCAAAATCATCCTTGTGGTGATCTGCGCAATCACCACTATGGCCAATCTGGGGATCAACGTTGCGCCACTGCTGGCCGGTGCCGGGGTGGTCGGGCTGGCCATCGGTTTCGGTTCGCAGCAACTGGTGCAGGACGTGATCACCGGGCTGTTCATCATCATCGAAGACACACTGTCGATTGGTGACTGGGTGGTGCTCGATTCCGGGCATGCCGGCACCGTCGAAGGGCTGACCATCCGCACTCTGCGCCTGCGCGACGGTAAGGGCTTTGTGCACTCGGTGCCGTTCGGCCAGATCAAGGCTGTGACCAACCAATCGCGGCAGTTTGCCTTTGCGTTTTTCTCGGTGCAGTTCACCTACGACACGGACGTGGATAAGGCCATCGAGTTGATCCGCGAGACGGGCGATTCGATCCGCGAAGACCCGTTCCTCAAGTACAACCTGCAAGGGCCGCTGGATGTGTTTGGCGTGGACAAAATGGATTTGAACGGCGTGGTGCTGACGGCGCAGTTCCGCACGGTATCCGGTGGGCAGTATGCGGTGAGCCGGGCGTTCAATCAGCGCTTGAAGAAGCTTGTGGATAACAGCCCGGTGGTGCATTTCGCGCAGACTTATCCACAGCAGGTTTTGTTGCCGAATCGGCAGCAGGAGGGTGAGGTCGTGGCGAGCGAGGTGCCACAGGAATCGCGGACTTAACGGGTAAATTTTTGGTGGGAATGCCAGCGCTATCGCGAGCAGGCTCACTCCTACAGGGGAACGCATTCCAAATGTAGGAGTGAGCCTGCTCGCGATGGCGCCAGACCCGCCAACCTCAATGCCGGATCAGCTTGCCGCGCACCTACTCCATGCCGATCTGATCCAGCTCCAGCCAGAACTGCTGCTTACCCGCAATCTCCGCCGCCGCCGGCAATCCATCGCGATACACCAACCGATTACTCACCAACGCCGGCACTTTCACCCCCGGCAATAACGTCCCGACGAGATTTAGCGGATCAACCCCGCACACCGCGACCAGACTGCCGTCATGCGGTCGCCGACGCACTTCGCGCAACAATGGAATCGCCTCGGGCAAGGCAAACTGTTCCCCCGCCAAACCACTGACAAATCGTCCACCGCGAATCTCGCCCCGTGCTTCCAGCCGATGAAACGTGCGCAACAATTCGCGCCAGCTCGGCAACCAGTCCGCCTCACGCTCCAGCAAGCGCCAGAACACCACGCCATAACGCCGCAACAATGTCATCGCGACGTGTTCCAGGGTTTCGCTGTTATCCACAGCCGTTCCGCGCCGCAACAACGCCCAGCGCCCGGCATCATCCATTCCACCGACAAACGCCCCGCGCCCACGACGACTGCTGCGCTGCTGGCGTTTGCTCGGCGGGGTGATCAAGGCGCGCAGGCCGGCGAAGCTGTCGGCGTTCACCAGACCGGCGCCAACCAGCTCCTGCAAGGCGATTTCCAGTTCGGTGCGCAGCAGGCGCGCTTCATGAATCAACTCATCGAAAAACAGCGCGCCGTGCTGGCTCAGCGCTTCAAACACCTTCTGGGTTTTCGGCGACAGTTCGCTCACCGGCGTCTGCTCAGCCAACGCACTCCACAGGCCGACCTGACTACGCGGCAGCAGCACGATCGGCGTGCTGCGCAACGCCGTGCCGCTGACTTTCTGCCGGGCACTGAGGCGCGTCCACACCAGTTTGCCGTTGCGGCACAGCTCATCCAGCCAGCTCGGTGAGTAGTCTTTGAGGCGGGCCGGAAGAATGTCGCTGTCCCACGCCGAAGCGGCCGCCGCGTAGCCTTCGAACTGGCCGACAATCGCTGGCAACACGGCGCTGCCCTGACCGCGAGTTGCGGGCGACAGATGCTGCCAGTCGAACAGAAACCGCATGAAATCCTGCAGCGCGACCGGTTCGATTTCCCGGCGCAGGCGCTTGACCGTGTAGCGATGAATGCGCGCGAGCAGATGCCGTTCGCACCATTCCTCAATGTTGACCTTGGGCGTGAACTGGCCGCGTAGCACGTAACCTTCGCGCTCCAGTTGGGCAAGGGCTTGATGGACTTCAGTGGCCTGCAACGCGAGCGGTTCGGCAATCGCGGATAACGGCAGCGGTCCGAAGGCACCGAGGCGCGCGCGAATCACTTCGACCAGCGCTTCATCGAACGTCCACGCCTCATCGAATCCCGGCAACGCCTTCAGTTCGGCTTGCAATTTGGCCTGTGGATAAAGCGCTTGCAGACACGTCAGGCGTTCGCGGGCCAGCCACAAGCCATGCTCGGCATCGATCTGTAGACGGCAGGCGCGACCACTGCTGGCCAGATTTTCCAGCCATGCACGCCAGCCTTCGTTCGTTTGCACCTCCTCATCGCTGATGCACGCCAGGCTCATCAGCGCCTCATGCATTTCATCCACAGCGTTCGGCGTCGGCCACGCCTCTTCATACACGGCGGCAATCGCGTCCGCATCCAGAGCACCGAGGTCATCGGTCGATTGTGGATCGCTCCAGCGCCGATTGATTACCGCCTGGGTACGACGTTCTTCCAGCGGTGCATCGTCGAGAAAGGTGTACGGCCGCGCACTGAGAATTTCTGCGGCGAGCGGCGAGGGCGCCGGCAAGTCGCGGCTGATCAAGCGCACGTCGCCACGCTCCATGCGCCGTAGCAGATTGAGCCAGCCCTCGCTGTCCATCGCCTCGTGCAGGCAATCGTCGAGGGTTTGCTCAATCAGGGGATGTTCGGGAATCTCGCGCTCGCCAGCAAGGTTTTCCAGGCAGGCGATCTGATCGGGAAATACGCTGGCAATCAGGTCTTCGCTTTTCATCCGCTGCAACTGTGGCGCAACTTTGCGCCCACCGGTAAAGCGCGGCAATGCCAGTGCCACCCCTGCATTCCAGCGCCAGCGCACGCCGAACAGCGGCGCATCGAGTACGGCTTGAATTAGGATGTGCTCGGCGCTGTTGCTGTGCAGGTAACGCCAGACGTCATCGAGTTCGAAGCTGTGGCTGGTGGACAGCGACAGGACGATCGCGTCTTCGCTGGCGGCGGCCTGCAACTCGAAGTTGAAGGTGCGGCAGAAACGCTTGCGCAGGGCCAGGCCCCAGGCGCGGTTGATGCGGCTGCCGAACGGCGAATGGATGACCAATTGCGTGCCGCCGGATTCGTCGAAAAAACGCTCCATCAGCAGCGTGTCTTGCGAGGGCAGGGCGCCGAGGGTTTGGCGGGCGCGGGCCAGGTATTCGACCAGTTGCTCGGCGCTAGCGAGGTTGAGGCCGAGGGTCTGTGTCAGCCAGTCGAGTGCCGGTTGCAGATCGCCGGGGCTGGCGCTGAGCAGTTCATCGAGTTGTGCTTGCAGACGTGCGACAGCCGATGACAATTCATCGCTGCGCCCCGGCGCTTCGCCGAGCCAGAACGGAATGGTCGGCGGCTGGCCGTGGGCATCCTCGACGCGGACCTTGCCGGTTTCCACGCGCAGGATGCGATAGGAGGTGTTGCCGAGCTGGAACACGTCGCCGGCAATACTTTCCACTGCGAAGTCTTCGTTGACGCTGCCGATGTTCAGGCCTTGCGGCTCGAGCATGACGCTGTAGTCGGCGTTATCGGGAATGGTGCCGCCGCTGGTCACGGCGGTCAGTTGTGAACCGCGACGGCCACGCAAGGTGCGGCTGACGGCGTCGCGGTGCAGGTAGGCGCTGCGGATGCCCTGGCGACCGTTGTAGCCTTCGGCGAGCATGCTCAGCAGGGCTTGATAGTGTTTTTCGTCGAGGTCGCGGTAGGGCGAGGCGCGGCGGAACATCGCCAGCAAGGCGTCCTCCGGCCATTCCTGACAACTGACTTCGGCGATGATCTGCTGCGCCAAAACATCCAGCGGCGCGACCGGGATGTGCAGGGTGTCGAGTTCGCCTCGGCGCACGCAGTCGAGCAGGGCGGTGCATTCGATCAAGTCGTCGCGGGTGGTGGCGAACAAACGGCCCTTGGGTGTGCCGCCCACTTGGTGCCCGGAGCGGCCAACACGTTGCAGAAACCCGGCGATAGAGCGCGGTGAGGCAATCTGGCAGACCAGATCGACTTCGCCGATATCGATGCCCAGTTCCAGCGAGGCGGTAGCGATCAATACCTGCAGTTCGCCGCGCTTGAGTCGTTGTTCGGCGTCGAGGCGAAACTCCTTGGCCAGGCTGCCGTGGTGCGCGGCTACGGCGTGTTTGCCCAGGCGTTCGCTGAGGTGCCGGCTCAGGCGTTCGGCCAGGCGCCGGGTGTTGACGAAAATCAGCGTGGTGCGGTGCACGCGCGCAAGTTCGGCGAGCCGGTCGTAGACCCGTTCCCAGACATCATTGGCCATGACGGCCGACAAGGGCACTGGCGGCACCTCAATACCCAGATCCCGTGGCCGGGCGTGGCCAATGTCAATAATTTCGCAGGGGCGCTCATGGCCGACGAGAAATTGCGCCACGGCTTCGACCGGTTTCTGCGTGGCCGACAGGCCGATGCGGGTCAGCGGTTCGCCGCACAGCGCCTGCAGTCGCTCAAGACTGAGGGCCAGATGACTGCCGCGTTTGCCTGCGGCTATCGCGTGGATTTCATCGATGATCACCGTGCGCGTGGTGCCGAGCATTTTTCGTCCCGATTCCGAACCGAGCAGCACGTAGAGCGACTCCGGGGTGGTCACCAGAATGTGCGGCGCGTTCTTGCGCATGGCCGCGCGTTCTTTTTGCGGGGTGTCGCCAGTGCGCACGGCGGTGGTGATTGCCAGCCCAGGCAGATTCATCTGCCGCAGGTGTTCGGTGATCCCCGCCAATGGGTTTTGCAGGTTGATGCGAATGTCGTTGGAAAGCGCCTTCAGTGGCGAGACGTAGACCACCAGGGTTTCGTCAGGCAGGCCGTCGGGATCTTCCAGGCCTCGGTGGACGAGGTCGTCGAGCACGGCCAGAAACGCAGTGAGGGTTTTGCCGGAGCCGGTGGGCGCAGCGATCAGCGTCGAACGGCGCTGGCGGATCAACGGCCATGCGCGGGCCTGGGCGGCGGTGACCGTCGCGAATGTGTTGCTGAACCAGGCACTGACGGCGGGGTGAAAGCCTGCCAGGGCCGCGTCCGTGGGGATGGGCAGATTCATGGCTTAAGTTATGCGGGCGCGGGTGTGAAGATGCAAGTACCGCTGGGATCTTCAGCGTCTGGCCGGACCTCTTCGCGAGCAAGTGGCCACGACACAAATCCCGGCGATCTACACTTTACGGATGACGGTTGCGCACTAAACCCGCAAAATGCAACGATTCCGGCAATTATCGACGACGGTTTCACAAGAGCCGTCGCTAAAGCCATCGTTCCAATCAGACTGGGCCTGCTGACTCTATGCGAATGCGCCTTATGTTACTGGGCGGCGGAAATGCCCTTGGGCAGGCGCTGATTCGCCTCGGTGCAGAGGAAGACATCGGTTTCCTCGCCCCCCGCCCGCCCGAAAACGGCTGGGATGCCGCGAGCCTGACCCAATTGCTCGACGACACCCGTCCCGATGCATTGATCAATCTCGCCTACTATTTCGACTGGTTCCAGGCCGAAACCGTCAGCGAAAGCCGCATGGCCGGGCAGGAACGTGCGATCGAACGTCTGGCCGAACTGTGCCAGCACCACAACATCGTCCTCGTGCAGCCCTCCAGTTATCGGGTGTTCGACGGTTCGCGTGCCACGGCGTACAGCGAAAAAGACGAACCGGTGCCACTGGGTTTGCGCGGTCAGGCGTTGTGGCGAATTGAACAAAGTGTGCGCGCCACTTGCCCGCAACACGTTTTGCTACGATTTGGCTGGTTGCTCGATGACAGCCCGGACGGCACTCTGGGGCGCTTCCTCGCCCGCGCCGAACAACCGGAAGAGTTGCTGCTGGCCGATGACCGCCGTGGCAATCCGACGCCGGTCGACGATGCCGCGCGAGTGATCATTTCGGTGCTCAAACAACTCGATTGCGCCGCGCCGCTGTGGGGCACTTACCACTACGCCGGCCACGAAGCGACCACACCGCTGGCGCTGGGCCAGGCGATTCTGACCGAAGCGCGCAGCCTGCACGCCCTAGCGATCGAAGCACCAACCGCCCAGGCTCACGCCGCGCGACCGGACGCTGCCGAAGAGCCGCAACACGCGGTGCTGGCCTGCAAGAAAATTCTGCACACTTTCGGGATCAAACCGCGCGCCTGGCGCGCCGCACTCCCGGGCTTACTGGATAGGTTCTACCGTCATGGCTGAAGGGACTGTTTTAATCACCGGCGGAGCCGGCTTCATTGGCTCGCACCTGACCGACGCCTTGCTTGCCAAGGGGCATTCGGTGCGCATTCTCGACGATCTGTCGACCGGCAAGCGCAGCAACCTGCCGCTGGATAACTCCAAGGTTGAGCTGATTGTCGGCGATGTCGCCGATGCGACGCTGGTGGCCAGAGCCATGCAAGGCTGCAGCGCAGTCGCTCACCTGGCGGCCGTGGCGTCGGTGCAGGCCTCGGTGGACGATCCGGTGAAAACTCACCAGAGCAACTTCATTGGCACGCTGAATGTCTGCGAAGCCATGCGTCTGGCCGGGGTCAAACGGGTGTTGTACGCCTCCAGTGCGGCGGTGTACGGCAACAATGGCGAGGGCGAGTCGATTGATGAAGAAACGCCCAAAGCCCCATTGACGCCTTACGCTTCGGACAAGCTGGCGGGCGAACATTATTTCGATTTCTATCGCCGCCAGCATGGCCTGGAGCCGGTGATTTTCCGCTTCTTCAATATCTTCGGCCCACGTCAGGATCCGTCCTCGCCGTACTCCGGAGTGATCAGCATCTTCAGCGAACGCGCACAGAAAGGCTTGCCGATTACCGTGTTCGGTGACGGTGAGCAAACGCGCGATTTCCTCTATGTCGAAGACCTGGTCGATTTGCTGGTACAGGGCATCGAAAAACCTGAGGTGGAAGTCGGTCCGGTGAACGTTGGATGGAATCAGGCGATGAGCCTCAAGCAGATGCTTGAAGCACTGCAGGCTGTTGTCGGTGAATTGCCGCCGATCAGTTATGGCCCGGCGCGTTCCGGTGATATCCGTCACTCCCGGGCGAATAACGCTCGTCTGCTGGAACGCTTCACGCTGCCGCAGCAGACGCCGATGAGCGTGGGTTTGGCGCGGTTGTTGGGGCGTGCCTGAAAAGAGCCCCTCATCGGAACGCCGCCCGCCTAACCCTCTCCCAGAGGGCGAGGGGACTGACCGAGGTGTTCTTTCGAGTTACACCGACCTGAAATATCGAGTCGAACTCAGGTTTTGAAAGGCACCCAAATCGGCTCCCTCTCCCGGGGGATAGGGGACTGACCGAGGTGTTTGGATGAGATACACCGATCTGAAATATCGAGTCGAACTCGGATTTGAAAGGCACCCAAATCGGCTCCCTTTCCCCCTCTCCCTGAGGGAGAGGGCTGGGGTGAGGGGGAAATCCCACTCACGCCACAGGTTTCCAGCGGACGTGAAAAAGGCGCCCTTTGACAGGCGCCTTTTTCACGGCCGGAATATGTCGCTACTCCTGTGGCAAGGGGATGTTATCCCCCGATCAACTGCGTACGGTCGCCGTCAGTTCTATGCCTGCTCACCACCAAGCCTCATTCACCACCACGTGAACGTTCGGTCAATCGACTTAGAACTTATAGCCCAAACCGACCATGTAGATGAACGGATCCACATCCACATTCACCCGTGCGCGAGTGCCCGGCGCAACGGCGTTGTTTTCGACGGTGGCGCGGGTGTCGATGTCGATGTAACGCACTTGGGCGTTGAGCATGATGTTGTCGGTCAGCATGTAGTCGGCACCGACCTGCCAGGCCAGGCCCCAGGAGTTTTTCGCCTTGAAGTTGCTGAAACCGTTGGCGCTGGCTTCGCTGCCGACGTGCTCGTCATAGATCCAGGTGTAGTTGATACCGCCACCGACATACGGCTGGAACGGCGACTTCGAATCCAGCGGGTAGTACACAACGCTGAGAGTCGGCGGCAAGTGTTTCAGGGTCCCGAGCTTGCCGTTGGCCGCTGGCAGGGCAGTGCCCTTGAGTTTGACGTCATGCTCGAAAGGCGTGGCCGCGAGCAACTCGAGGCCGACGTGATCGGTAAGCATGTAAGCGAAGTTCAGACCCAATTGAGTGTCGCTGCTCATGGTCGCTTTGCCGCCCAGATTGGTGCCGCTCAACGGACCCTGATCGACCTTGACAGTGGAGCTGTCGGCTTTCGGGTTGACGGTGATCGCACCGGCGCGGATGAGGATGTCACCGGCTTCGTGGGCGTGGGCGAGCGGGGCTGCGAGCGCGAGGGCAAACAGCGAAGCGCTGAGCAAGGACTTGTTCATGGGGGCTCCGAAAGGACGTTAAAAATGTTCGATGTCCTATGGTACGAAGCCAACTGATACGGTCTTTTGACTCAGCTCAATGAAACAGTGAAGGGGCGGGTTTCTGTGGAACCTTTGAAGGCCCCTTCGCGAGCAAGCTCGCTCCCACATTGATCGAGTCGACCACAAAATTTATGGTCACCACCGAAACCTGTGGGAGCGAGCTTGCTCGCGAACGGGTCATTGCAACAGCACAAAATTACCGGGAATTACTCCGGCAGTTCATACACATAAATCTTGTCCGCATCCATCTGATACCCGGCATCCGCCAGTTCGCTGCTCGACGCTTTGACCTGCAACGGTCCCTCGACCCAGTACGGCTGATACAGCTCATCAAGCTTCACGCCCAACTCGCTTTTCACATGCACAATCTGGTTCGACGGTGGTGGCGGCACGTGGATGCAGGCGCCGAAATACGGCACCAGCAAAAAGTCCGTGGTGCGTCCTTCTTCATTGACTTCCAGCGGCACGATATAACCTGGCAAACGAATGTTCTGACCGTCGAGGGACTTCACCACCGGCGCGTTCGGCAGGTCCTGCTTGGCCGCTGGCGCGGACTCGGCGGACAGCGCATCACTCATCTTCGACATGTCGTGCAGCGGGGTCATGTTCGGCACTTCCGGCGCGGCGTCCGGCGGAATCATTTCCGACCACGTCAGGTCTTTCGGCGCCGCTGCCCACGCGGGCAGGGCGATCAGCAACAGCAGCGCGAGTGCAGCGCGGGGCATGGTGAACATCCTCATAAACGGATCGACAGGCCATCGGCCAAGGATTGGCGATAAGCGCGCCAGGCCGGCACGCTGCCCATCAGCAGCGCGGCTGCCAGAATGCCACCGAGCAGCGTCCATTCATACTCGCTCGGCCACGCCAGCGGCAGGTACAGACCGTAATTGGCCTGTACATAACCCTGCGCGGCGGCGATGCCGATGTACAACAACGCCACCCCGGCAATCACCCCGGTCAGCGCCAGTGCAAACGCCTCGAGCACCAGCAGACTCGCGATATGCCAAGGACGCGCACCGACCGAACGAAGGATCGCCATCTCGCGACGCCGTTCGTTAAGGCTGGTGAGAATCGCCGTGAGCATGCCGATCAACCCGGTCAACACCACAAACAACGAGACCACGAACAGCGCTTTTTCAGCGGTGCTCATCAGGCTCCACAACTCCTGCAAGGCTACACCCGGCAGAATCGCCAGCATCGGTTCGCCACGGAATTCGTTGATCTCGCGTTGCAGGGCGAAGGTGGAAATCTTGCTGTTGAGGCCGAGCATGAATGCGGTGATCGCTTGCGGCGTCAGGTCCATGTTGCGTGCCTGATCGGCGGTGATTCGGCCATTACCTCGCGCCGGCACGCCGTTGTGCCAGTCGATATGAATCGCCTCCATGCCGCCGAGGCTGATGTGCAATGTGCGATCGACCGGGGTGCCGGTGCGCTTGAGAATGCCGACCACGGTGAACGGTTTGTCGTCGTGCTTGACCAGACTGATCGCGGCCACGCCGTGGGCCAGCACCAGTTTGTCACCGAGCTTGTAATGCAGCGCATCGGCCACTTCCGCACCGAGCACCACTTCAAAAGGATCGGTGGCAAACGCACGACCGTCCGCCAGTTGCAGATGCTGCTGGCGACCGTACTGGTAATGCTCGAAGTAGGCTTCGGTAGTGCCCATCACCCGGTAGCCACGATGGGAGTCGCCGAGGGACATCGGGATCGCCCACTTCACTTTCGGGTTGCTGGCGAAGTGTTCGAAGCTGTCCCAGCGGATGTTGTTGGTGGCGTTGCCGATGCGGAACACCGAGTACAGCAACAGGTTCACCGAGCCGGAACGGGCACCAACGATGAGGTCGGTGCCACTGATAGTACTGGCGAAACTGGCTTTGGCCTCGGTACGCACCCGCTCAACGGCGAGCAACAGACACACCGAGAGGGCGATGGCAAAAGCCGTGAGCAAAGCGGTGAAGCGGCGGTTGGCCAGGCTGGCCATGGCCAGACGAAACAGATACATCTCAGACCTCGGCAGACGTGGCGGCGCGATTGAGTTCGGCCAGGGACAGGTGACGGTCGAACAGCGGCGCCAGGCTCTGGTCGTGGCTGACGAACAGCAGACTTGATCCTGCCTCGCGGCATTCGGCGAACAGCAGGCGGATGAAGTTTTCCCGGGCGTCGTAATCCAGTGCCGAGGTCGGTTCGTCGGCGATCACCAGCTCAGGCTGACCGATCAAGGCACGCGCGGCAGCGACCCGCTGCTGTTGGCCGATCGACAGCGAATCGGCGCGACGGCTGAGGATGCTTTCATCCTTTAAGCCGAGGTGGGCGAGCAGGGTGGCGGCGGCTTGATCGACGCTGCCGTGGCGCTGTTTCGCCCGTTGCGCGCGCAGCTTGGAAAAGTGACACGGCAGTTCAACGTTCTCGCGTACCGAAAGAAACGGCAGCAGGTTGAACTGCTGGAAAATGTAGCCGGTGTGATCGACGCGGAAGGTGTCGCGAGCGCCGGCGGAGAGTTCGGTCAGCTCCTGGCCGAGCAAGCGAATGCTGCCGCGACCGGGTTTCTGCACGCCGCCGAGCAGACCGAGCAGGGTGGTCTTGCCGCTGCCGCTGGGGCCTTTGAGGAACAGGGTTTCGCCGGCTTCCAGACGAAACGCCGGGATGTCCAGCAGCGGCGGATGACCGGGCCATTTGAAGCCCAGGTCGGACAGTTCGATGAGTGCTTGGGTCATGGCACCAGTTTCATGAGGTGAACACACAACCCCAGTGGGAGCGAGCCTGCTCGCGAAAGCGGCAGATCAGTCAATTCAAAGGCGCCTGACGAATCGCATTCGCGAGCAAGCTCGCTCCCACAAGGGGATTCCGGTGAGGCTTAGAATTTCAGCGAGGCAGCCTTGGCCGTCACTTCGGTACCTTGCTGGCCGCTGGCGCTGATCAGTTGTACCTGAATTTTCTGCGTCGCCGGGAAGGTATTGAAGATGTTAGCCAGATCCAGCGTCTTCAACGCACCCGGTGTGGCGCAGTTGAATTGGTAATGCGCGTGGATTTCGCTGTGGTCGTGGTGATGCTCGTGACCGTCCTTGTCCGCTTCATCGTCGTCATGGTCATCGGCATCCGGCTTGTCGCCGAACAACGGGCTTTCCAGTTCCTGACTGAGCACTTTGCACCCGGCGGCGGCGGGCAGGCTGAACAGGGTCAGCGGTTTCTCCAGTTGCGCACGGGCGGCAGCGACTTTGGCCTTGTCGGCGTCCGTGGTCGCAACGTGTTCGAAACCAACGAGGTTCATCGCCGGGCTTTCCAGCTCCAGCTCAAGGGTCTGGCCATCGAGCGCGGCATTCAGACGGCCAACACCATGTTCATGCGCACCGAGGCTGCCGTGTTCATGGTCGTGATCGTGCTCATCGGCAGCATGGGCGATGGCCAGCGGCAACAGGGCAAACGGCAAAGCGAGCAGCAGACGACGCATGACGGTCTCCGGGAAGTAAAGTGAAGAGTTTGTTATGTAATCTTATAACGAAAGTGCGCAGAGTTTGCCCGTGCGCTTGGCGTTGCACAAGTCCCGTGGGAGCATGCAGGTCAGAAAAGTGCGGGAGCGAACTCAATGTTGCGGATACGCGGAACCGTCGGCGACGTGCCGGTGGATTTGACGGTGGAGCTGGATGACGGGGACTGGGCGAAGCTCGGTTCGGCACTGAATGGGCAGGCTCCGGTTGCTCAATCTGAGGCGGTCGCGTCCGCCCCGGCGGCGAAACCGCTGAATCAGGACGATGCCTTGTGGCAGTTGGCCAAGAATCTGTTGCGCAAGGCCGGGCAGCTCAGCGGTCCGGATCTGCTTGATCAACTGGAAGGGCTGACCGGCAGCGCGGTGGCGGGCAAACGCTTGTTGGTGCGCCTGCGCCACAGTGCGGACGTGAAAGTGGTGAGCGGCGGGGATACGCCGCTCTACAGCTGGATCGAGTGAACCGCAAAAGATCGCAGCCAGCGGCATCTCCTACAAGGGTGTACACGATCCCAATGTAGGAGCTGCCGCAGGCTGCGATCTTTTGATCTTAATAAAGCGCAGCAAACATCTTGCGGCGGTACATCGTCACCAACGGATGATCATTGCCCAGCAGCTCGAACACTTGCAGTAAGGTCTTGTGCGGCAGACCTTCGCCATAGTTGCGGTTGCGGACGAACAGCTTGAGCAAAGCATCCAGCGCCGCTTCGTACTGCTGACGCGCCAGTTGCTGGATCGCCAGTTGATACACCGCCTCATCGTCCTGCGGATCTTTCGCCAGTCGCGCTTTCAGGTCGGCAGCATCCGGCAAGTCACGCGCCAGACCGAGGAACTTGATCTGCGCCTTGGCCCCGGCCAGTGCAGCCTTGTGCTCATCGCTTTTTACCGCATCCAGCACGGTTTGCGCTTCATCCAGTTCGCCGCGTTCAGTCAGGCAGCGCGCGTAGAGGATCAGTGCCTTGGCGTTTGTGTTGTCCTCAGTGAGCATCACCACCAGCGCTGCCTCGGCATCGGCGTAACGGCCGTCATCAAACAACGCCTGAGCCTGTTCAAACGGATCAGCGGCAGCCGGTGGTGGCATCTGCACGTGCGGCTCAAGCAGGGCGCGCACGGCGGACTCTGGTTGTGCACCGGCAAAACCGTCCACCGGTTGACCGTCCTTGAACAGCACTACGGTCGGCAGGCTGCGAATGCCGAAGCGGGCGACGATGTCCTGCTCGATGTCGCAGTTGACCTTGGCCAGCAGCAACTCGCCCTGATAGCTCTCGGCAATGCCTTGCAGCATCGGCATCAACGCTTTGCACGGCGCACACCATTCGGCCCAGAAATCCACCAGCACCGGTTTGTTGAAGGAAGCCTCGATCACCGACTGGTCGAAATCGGCCGTCGTGGCGTCGAAGATGTACGGCGTTTGCTCACTCATGGGGGATCTCGTAGAAGCGTGAATGGGGCAACTATACGGCTTGGCGGGGGGTGGCCGGAAGGCAGAGATGTGTTGTCTGGCAGGACGCCTTCGCGAGCAGGCTCGCTCCCACAGGGAAACGCATTCCAAATGTGGGAGCGAGCCTGCTCGCGAAGCTTTTAATCAGCGCCGCGCATGGTAGAGGCTGACATGTCTGAATTCTTCCGGCTCCGCCAGATCGGGCAAGGTCATCGCCTCAAGCATTTCAATGCGCTCATACAGCGGATGGCGAAAATCCCTGACCCGCGAATCCGCCACCAGCGCTTCACGGCCACGACTTAAAAACGCATCGAGCAACGGCAAGTTCGCCCGGTCGTACAACACGTCCGCCACCAGAATCAGATCAAACCGATCCGCTTCGGCAAAGAAATCCGTCGAATAACTCATCTGTACATCATTCAGCTCGGCATTCGCCCGACACGCGGAAATCGCCAGCGGATCGAGATCGCACGCCACCACCTCCAGCGCCCCGGCCTTCACCGCCGCGATCCCGGCAATCCCGGAACCTGCGCCGAAATCCAGCACACGCTTGCCGCGCACCCACTCGGGAAATTCCGTCAGATAACGCGCCACCGCCAGACCGCTGGCCCAGCAGAAACCCCAATACGGTGGCTCATGCAAAATTCGCTGAATTTCTTCCTGGCTGAATTCGCGATCCATGTTGTCGCCATCGATCAGCCATAGCTGTAAATCAGTGTCCGGCAACGCACAGACCTTGAGTCTGGCGTCGCCGAGCAATTCACCTAACGCCTGTTGCAGGTCGAGCGGTGCATTCATGGTGCTTTGACAAATTGCAGTTGGCCCAGCGCCTGGGAGGTCGGCTGGCTGATGGTTTGCGACGGCAGATGCAGAATCAACTGACCGGACTGGCTGGCGCGGCCACGCAACTCAACCCGCGCACCGGCCGGGAACGCGTCCGGGTTGAAGCGCAGGCGGAACGGCAGGATCTGGTTGTTGCCGATCAGGCTGGAACTGGCGAGCAATTGTTGCGGGCGATCCTTTTCGTCGATCACCAGCAGCGCCAGTTCGACTTCGGCGCCGGCCGGCACGCCTTGCAGGGTGCCGCTCAATTCCCGTTGATAAGCCGGCAGCGGGCCAAGTTCGGCAGCCTCTTTGGCTTTTTTCTGCGCTTGCTGCGGGGCAGGTCCCGGTGTTGGCGGCTGGGGCTTGGGTGCATCGCTGCCACAGGCCACCAGCAGGCTGAAAAGACTGAGCAAAACGAGCGGACGTAACGGCATTGGATGCTCCAGCAAAATGAAATCCATGGATCAAACGATCATGCCGTTCTGTATACCGCAAAGCCTATGGCTTGTCTTGCCACCGGGATGCGCTACCATGGCCCTCCCTTTTTTTGTTGCCAGCCACCATGCACTGTCCCTTCTGCGGTGCCAACGACACCAAGGTCATCGACTCGCGTCTGGTCGCCGAGGGCGAACAGGTGCGCCGCCGGCGTGAATGCCTGGCCTGCGGCGAGCGTTTCACGACGTTCGAGACGGCCGAACTGGTGTTGCCGCGCCTGATCAAAACCGACGGCAGCCGCCAACCGTTCGACGAAGAAAAACTCCGCGCCGGGATGCAACGCGCCCTGGAGAAACGTCCGGTGAGCGTCGAGCGCCTCGAATCCTCCCTGGTTCACATCAAGCACAAGCTGCGCGCCACCGGCGAGCGCGAGGTTAAATCCCTCGTGGTCGGCGAACTGGTGATGGCTGAGTTGCAAAAGCTTGATGAAGTCGCCTACATCCGCTTCGCGTCGGTGTACAAACGCTTCCAGGACCTTAACGAGTTCCGTGAAGAAATCGACCGCCTCGCCCGCGAACCGGTGAAAGAATGACCAGCGCCGGCGAGCAGGCCATCCTCGACGCTCACTTCATGGCCCGCGCGCTGGAACTGGCGCGCAAAGGTCATTACACCACCCATCCCAATCCTCGGGTCGGCTGCGTGGTGGTGCGTGATGGGCAGATCGTCGGCGAAGGCTGGCATGAGCGCGCCGGCGAACCGCACGCCGAAGTCCACGCCCTGCGCGCCGCCGGTGAATTGGCCCGGGGCGCGACCGCTTATGTGACGCTGGAACCGTGCAGCCACCATGGCCGCACGCCGCCGTGTGCCGAAGCACTGGTGAATGCCGGGGTTGCCCGGGTGGTGGCAGCGATGCGCGATCCGAACCCGCAAGTTGCCGGACGTGGTCTGCAGCGCTTGGCCGATGCCGGCATTGCTACCGAAAGCGGCGTGCTCGAAGCCGAGGCGCGCCAGCTCAATCAAGGTTTTCTGAAACGCATGGAGCACGGCTTGCCGTTCGTGCGGGTCAAGTTGGCTATGAGTCTCGATGGTCGGACAGCCATGGAAAGCGGCGAGAGCCAGTGGATCACCGGTCCCGCCGCACGTTCGGCCGTTCAGCGTTTGCGCGCTCAGGCCGCCGTGGTGCTGACCGGCGCCGACACCGTGCTGGCCGATGGCGCGCGTTTGACCGTGCGTGCTGAAGAGTTGGGTCTGGATGCCGAGCAAACCGCGCTGGCCATGAGCCGACCGCCGCTGCGCGTGCTGATCGACGGTCGCCTGCGGGTGCCGCTGGATGCGCCGTTCTTCAAGGCTGGCCCGGCATTGGTCGCCACCTGTGTCGCGATCGAAGAGCAATACGCGCATGGCCCCGAGTGCCTGATCGTGCCGGGTGATGACGGTCAGGTCGATCTGCATCAATTGCTGATCGAACTGGCCAAGCGTGACGTCAACGAGGTGCTGGTCGAAGCCGGCCCGCGTCTGGCAGGAGCTTTTGCTCAGCTCGGTCTGGTCGACGAATTCGTGATCTTCATCGCCGGCAAGTTCCTCGGTTCTTCGGCGCGGCCGCTGCTGGACTGGCCGCTGGCTTATATGAAGGATGCGCCGGAGCTGAAAATCACTGAAATTCGCGCGGTGGGCGATGACTGGCGAGTCACTGCCATCCCTGTCCTTTCGGCGAGCGTATAATTCCCGGCCATCGCGTTAGCGCTGGCCCAGTTCTCAAGGAGAACCCCATGTTTACCGGCATCATCGAATCCATCGGCAGTATCCGCGCATTGACCCCAAAGGGCGGTGATGTGCGGGTCCACGTCGCCACCGGCAAGCTCGACCTGAGCGACGTCAAACTCGGCGACAGCATCGCGGTCAACGGCGTCTGCCTGACCGCTGTTGAGCTGCCGGGCGACGGCTTTGCCGCCGACGTCAGCCGTGAAACCCTCGACTGCACCGCCATGAACGACCTGAAAAGCGGCAGCCCGGTCAATCTGGAAAAAGCCCTGACCCCGACCACCCGTCTCGGCGGGCACCTGGTCAGCGGCCACGTCGACGGTGTCGGCGAAATCGTCTCGCGCAGCGACAATGCCCGCGCCGTGGAATTTCGCATTCGCGCGCCGAAGGAACTGGCCAAGTACATCGCCCATAAAGGCTCGATCACTGTCGACGGCACCAGCCTGACCGTGAACGCCGTCGATGGCGCCGAATTCATGCTGACGATCATTCCGCACACCCTGAGCGAAACCATCATGGCGTCGTACAAGCCAGGTCGCCGGGTGAATCTGGAAGTTGATTTGCTGGCGCGGTATCTGGAGCGTCTGCTCCTCGGCGACAAGGCCGCAGAGCCGAGCGCTGGTGGCATCACCGAAAGCTTTCTGGCCGCCAACGGCTACCTCAAATCCTGACTGAAGGGGGTGCCTTGTGGCGCTCAATAGCATCGAAGAACTGGTTGAAGACATCCGCCAAGGCAAGATGGTCATCCTCATGGATGACGAAGACCGTGAGAACGAAGGCGACCTGATCATGGCCGCCGAATGCTGCCAGGCCGAGCACATCAACTTCATGGCCAAGCACGCCCGTGGTCTGATCTGCATGCCGATGAGCCGCGAGCGCTGCGAACTGTTGAAGCTGCCGCTGATGGCGCCGCGCAACGGTTCCGGTTTCGGCACCAAGTTCACCGTGTCGATCGAAGCCGCCGAAGGCGTAACCACTGGCATTTCCGCCGCCGACCGTGCGCGCACCGTGCAAGCGGCGGCCGCCAAAGACGCCAAGGCTGAAGACATCGTCAGCCCGGGCCATATTTTCCCGCTGATGGCCCAGGCCGGCGGCACCCTCGCTCGTGCCGGCCACACCGAAGCGGCTTGCGACCTCGCGCGCATGGCCGGTTTCGAGCCAAGTGGCGTGATCTGCGAAGTGATGAACGACGACGGCACCATGTCCCGTCGCGCTGAACTGGAAGCGTTCGCTGCTGAGCACAACATCAAGATCGGCACCATCGCCGACCTGATTCACTACCGGATGATCCACGAACGTACCGTTCAGCGGATTGCCGAGCAGCCACTGGACAGCGAACTGGGTCAATTCAACCTGGTGACCTATCGTGATTCGGTGGAAGGCGATGTGCACATGGCCCTTACGCTGGGCACTGTTTGCGCCGAAGAGCCGACCCTGGTTCGGGTGCACAACATGGATCCGCTGCGCGACCTGCTGATGGTCAAACAACCGGGCCGCTGGAGCCTGCGCGCCGCCATGGCTGCGGTGGCCGAGGCGGGCAGCGGTGTCGTGTTGTTGCTTGGTCACCCGCTCGATGGCGATGTGCTGCTGGCACATATCCGTGAAACGGGCGAGCAGGCAGCGCCGAAAAAACCGACCACTTACAGCATCGTCGGTGCCGGTTCGCAGATTCTGCGTGACCTCGGTGTGCGCAAAATGCGTTTGATGTCTGCGCCAATGAAATTTAATGCGATATCCGGTTTCGATCTGGAAGTTGTAGAATACGTGCCCTCCGAATAATGACCGGTTGTTTCCGGTCTCCGATTCGCGGCAAATAAATCACTGAGGGACGCGTAGCAGACGCGTCCCGGCTCTTTAAGAGAACTGACGAATGACCCTGAAGACCATCGAAGGTACCTTCATCGCCCCTAAAGGCCGCTACGCTTTGGTAGTGGGCCGCTTCAACAGCTTCGTTGTTGAAAGCCTGGTCAGCGGTGCAGTTGATGCCCTGGTTCGCCACGGCGTGAGCGAAAGCGACATCACCATCATCCGCGCACCTGGCGCCTTCGAAATCCCGCTGGTTGCGCAGAAAGTCGCCCAGAAAGGTGAATTCGCAGCCATCATCGCCCTCGGCGCGGTCATTCGTGGCGGTACTCCGCACTTCGAATACGTGGCAGGCGAGTGCACCAAGGGGCTGGCCCAGGTGTCCATGGAGTTCGGCGTTCCGGTTGCCTTCGGCGTCCTGACCGTTGATTCCATCGAGCAAGCCATCGAACGTTCCGGCACCAAGGCCGGTAACAAAGGTGCCGAAGCTGCCCTGTCCGCTCTGGAAATGGTCAGCCTGCTGGCGCAGTTGGAGGCCAAGTGATTAGCGACGAAAGCGATCGTTTCAACCCGCGCGATCCGAAACCTGCGGATGCCGGCAAGCCCTCGAAAAGCGTCAAGCGTCGCGAAGCCCGTCAGCTCGCGACTCAAGCGCTGTACCAGTGGCACATGGCCAAGCAATCGCTGAACGAGATCGAAGCGCAGTTTCGCGTTGATAACGATTTCACCGATGTCGACGGTGCCTACTTCCGCGAAATCCTCCACGGGGTTCCGCAGTTCAAGACCGAGATCGACACCGCTCTGACGCCTTGCCTGGATCTGACGATCGAAGAGCTGGACCCGGTTGAACTGGCCGTGCTGCGCCTGTCGACCTGGGAACTGCTCAAGCGCGTCGACGTGCCGTACCGCGTGGTGATCAACGAAGGTATCGAGCTGGCGAAAGTCTTCGGTTCGACCGACGGCCACAAGTTCGTCAACGGCGTGCTCGACAAGCTGGCCCCGCGCCTGCGTGAAGCTGAAGTGAAGGCGTTCAAGCGCTGATCGGCGCTTGAACACTTTGTCTCAGCCATGGGCGAGTTTGAGCTGATCCGCAATTTCTTCGCCGCCGCGCCTTGTGCGCAGGGCGGCGAAGGCGTTGCTCTGGGGATCGGCGATGACTGCGCCTTGCTCGCTGTTCCCCCCGGGGAGCAGTTGGCAATCTCTACCGATACGTTGGTGGCCGGTGTGCATTTCGCCGACCCCTGCGATCCGTTTCTGCTCGGTCAGCGCTCGCTGGCCGTTGCGGTCAGCGATCTGGCCGCCATGGGCGCCACGCCCGTTGCCTTTACCCTTGCCCTGACTGTACCGACGGTGACCGCCGATTGGCTGCAAGCCTATGCCCTCGGTTTGAACCGCATGGCGCAGAGCTGCGGCGTTGCGCTGGTGGGCGGCGATACCACGCGCGGGCCGTTGAGCCTGACGGTGACCGTGTTTGGTCGCGTGCCTGCGGGTCAGGCGCTGACTCGTAGCGGTGCGCAGGCGGGCGACTTGCTCTGTGTCGGTGGCGAACTTGGTAATGCGGCCGGCGCCTTGCCGCTGGTGCTCGGTCAGCGTGACGCCGAAGCGAACGTCGCCCAACCGCTGCTTGATCATTACTGGTCGCCACAACCGCAACTCGCCCTCGGCCAGGCCCTGCGTGGCAAAGCCACCTCGGCGCTGGACATCTCCGATGGATTACTCGCCGACTGCGGCCATATCGCGCTGGCCTCAAAGGTCCGACTTGAGATTGAACGCGAGCGCGTACCGCTGTCGGATGCATTAGTGGCGTTTCTCGGTCAGCGCGGCGCCGAGCGTGCTGCGCTGAGCGGTGGCGATGATTACGTGCTGGCGTTCACCTTGCCGTCTGTCGAGTTGCCGGCGCTGCTGGCCAATGGCTGGCCGATCCATGTGATCGGTCGAGTGTCCGAAGGTCAGGGCGTGGTCCTGCTGGATCGCGAAGGTCACGACATCACCCCGCAAATCCGGGGTTATCAACATTTTCAGGAGACACCGTGACAGATCACCCGAAACAGGTTCCGGCCGAATTCGTTCCGCCGTCGGTCTGGCGCAATCCCTGGCATTTCCTCGCGTTCGGCTTCGGTTCCGGCACCTTGCCCAAGGCGCCGGGAACGTGGGGCTCGCTGGTTGCGCTACCCTTTATCCCGTTATGGCAGATGTTGCCCGACTGGGGTTACTGGCTGATGCTCGGGATCACCATGCTGTTCGGCTTCTGGCTGTGCGGCAAAGTCGCTGACGATCTGCGGGTACACGACCACGAAGGCATCGTCTGGGACGAAATGGTCGGGATGTGGATCACCTTGTGGCTGGTGCCGGAAGGCTGGTACTGGTTGCTCGCGGGTTTCCTCGTATTCCGTTTCTTCGACATTCTCAAGCCATGGCCGATCCGCTGGATCGACCGGCACGTGCATGGCGGCGTCGGCATCATGCTCGACGACGTGCTGGCCGGCGTGTTCGCCTGGCTGGCGATGCAGGGACTGGTGTGGATTTTCGCCTGAGTCCAAGGGATATCAGGGTCAAGTGAGGGGACTAGGGATGGCTCGACGCTGGTTGGCGCTAGTGGTTTTGGCTTTGCTGAACTCCGTGGTGGGTGCGCAGGAAGCTGCGCCGACGCCGGCGGTCATCCATCTGGCCAGCGAAGACTGGGAAGACTACACCGCCGCTGACGGCCATGGCCTGGGCTGGGACGTGCTGCGCAAAGTGTTCGAACCGGCCGGGGTCAAGCTGGACATTCGCAGCGTGCCTTACACCCGCTCGGTCGGGCTGGTGCAATTGAAGGAAGTCGACGCGCTGGTCGGCTCCTACCGTGACGAAGCCGAGCAGGTCCTGTACCCGCACTGGAATTTCGATTCCGACCACATTTACGCATTGGGCCTGGCGAGTAATCCGGCGCCTACCGAAGCGACGCTGGGCAAGTATCGCCTGGCCTGGGTGCGCGGTTATCGCTACGAAAACTTCTTGCCGAATATCAAGCGCTACAACCAGATCGAGCGGCGTAGCGGGATCCTGTCGATGCTCAAGCAGGGGCGGGCGGATTACTACATCGATGCGCTGACCGAGATTGAAGCCGTGGTGAAAACCGCAGCCGATCCGGCGCAGTATCGCTATTCACACCTGGCCGAGCTGCCGCTGTTTCTCGGCTTTGCCGACACGCCACAGGCGCGAGCGCTGATGGCGCTGTATGACCGGCGTATGGAGCAGTTGGTGAAGAGCGGCGAGTTGAAGCCGATCTTCGAGAAGTGGCAGCAGCCGTATCCTTTCAACTCGAACTGACCACTTACCCCTGTGGGAGCGAGGCAACTCAGTTGTTATCAAACTTTTTGATCGTTATGCCCGATAATTCAGCCTAAGCGCCGGTAGGAACCTGCTGTTACAATGCCGGCCTGCGAATTTTCAGACTCTTTAGATCAGGAGCACACCGGTGCCTGTCGTCTTTGTCGCCGCTTCCAAGCTGCCAACGCCTTTTGCGCAATTCACCATGCACGGTTTTCTCGATGAAGCCACCGGCCGCGAGCACGTCGTGCTGAGCCTGGGTGAAATTGCCGACGGTGCCCCGGTACTCGGCCGGTTGCACTCCGAATGCCTGACCGGCGATGCCTTGTTCAGCCAGCGTTGCGACTGCGGTTCGCAACTGGAAGGCGCGCTTAAAGCCATCGCCCGTGAAGGTCGTGGTGTGTTGCTGTACCTGCGTCAGGAAGGTCGTGGCATCGGCTTGTTGAACAAGATCCGTGCCTACGAGTTGCAGGATGGTGGCGCCGACACCGTTGAAGCCAACGAGCGTCTGGGCTTTGCCGCTGATCAGCGTGACTACGCCATGTGCCTGCCGATGCTCGAGCATCTGGGCGTGAAATCCCTGCGCCTGATGACCAACAACCCGCGCAAGGTCAAAGCCTTGACCGATATGGGCATTACTGTCGCCGAGCGCGTGCCGCTGCACACCGGTCACAACCCCCACAACAAACTCTATCTGGCGACCAAGGCCAGCAAGCTCGACCACATGATGGGCAACGAGCATCAGGGCGAGGTCGATCGCGCGTGACGCGGGGTCAGGTGCGGCGCCGGTTATCGGTTGATTGGTGGAAATACCTCGCACTGGCGCTGGTGCCGCTGTTCGTACTCAACGCGTTGTTCGGTCAGGGCGAAGGCATTCTCCCTGTGCTGGCGATGCCGTTCTTTATTGCCGGCGTGGCATCGATGTTTGTCAGCCTGAAATTTTTTGGCCGTTATAAACATGCGCTGATCGCCACGCAAAAAGCCCTCGATACCCCGGATGAACCGGCCGCGTGGATTGCGCTTGCAGCACGTCGTCGTTCGGCTTTTCTCGCGGCAGCCTTGCCGGCGTGGATCGGCGCACTGGCGGTGTTTGTCGGTCTTGAAGCCGTACCGTTGATGCTGCTGGCGTTGTCCACGGCGGTGCTGTTTTATCTCTACCGTATCCCGCGTCAACTCGGTTGATGCGCCGCCTCTGGCTGGCGGTCCTGCTGCTAGCGGTCTCGGCTCCGGTGCTGGCGGGCCTGCGGGTGGTCAGCCTCGCGCCGTCACTTTCTGAAATTGTCGTTGAGCTGGATTCGGCTGATTTGTTGGTCGGTGTGCTTGATGCCGGTGAGCGGCCAGCGGCGATTGCCAGCATTCCTTCTGTCGGCCGCTATGGTCAGCTCGACATGGAGCGGTTACTGAGCCTCAAACCTGATTTGTTGTTGCTGTGGCCCGGCAGTGTCGGCCCGGCGCAGCGTGATCAACTGAAGCGCTTGGGCATCCCGACCTTCGTCGCCGAACCGCATTCACTTGAACAACTCACCACTCAGATTGAAGCCATTGCCGCGCAATTGGGGCGACCTGAACGTGGGGTGAAACGGGCGGCGGCGTTGCGCCAACGACTCGTGGAGTTGCGCCAGCGCTATCGCCGGGACGTGCCGTTGCGGGTCTTCTATCAGGTCTGGGACAAACCGCTGTACACCGTCGGTGGCGGGCAGATTATCAGCGATGCGCTTGAGGTGTGCGGGGCGCGCAATGTGTTCGCCGACCTGAGTTTGCCGGCGCCGCAGGTGAGTATTGAGGCAGTGTTGCAGCGCGACCCTGAAGTGATTCTGGCGAGTGATCAGGCGCAACTGAATGCGTGGAAAGCCTGGCCACAGGTGGCGGCGGTGAAGCAGGAAAAATTACTGTTGGTCACCGACAAAGGTCTCGAACGCCCAAGTGGCCAAATGATCAGCGCTACCGCCAAACTCTGCCAATTGATCGCGCCTGACCGCTGAAATCGCGGTGACTTCTTCGTGAGCAGGCTCGCTCCCACAGGAGGATTGCATTCCAAATGTGGGAGCGAGCCTGCTCGCGAAGGGGTCAGTCAAATCACCGAAGATTCAAATCAAAGCTGGGGAGTCCAAGTCACCCCAAACATCCACATCCGACCTTCCTCGCGATAACCATACTGGCTGCCGTCATAGCTGTAGTTCGCGCGGCTGTAACCTTTGTCGAAAACGTTATCGATCTTCAGATCCAGCTTGATCTCGCGGTTCAACGCCCAACTGCTGCGCAAGCCGAACAACGCATAACCACCCAGCGGGTTTTCATTTTTCAGGTCGTCATAACTGCTGCTGACCGCCTGCCAACTGGCGCCGAAGCTGACTTGATCAAATTGTCGATCGAGATCCCAACTCAACGTGCGCCGCGCACGCCGGGCCAGGGTGTGGCCAGTATCACGGTCGCGCGGATCAATGATCGATACGCCAAGGTTGCTCTGCCAGTCGAACAGTTCCTGCTTCAGCGCTGCTTCAAAACCGTTGATCCGCGCCGAAGCGACGTTTTCCGGGCGTGAGTTACTGCCGAAAATGATCGCGTCTTCCAGATCCGTACGATAGATCGACGCCTCCAGACGGCTGCTGTCAGTCAACTGACTGCGCCACTGCAACTCATAGCTTTTCGAGGTTTCCGGTTTCAAATCCGGGTTGCTGAAGTCGGGGTAGTACAGATCGTTGAAAGTCGGCGCACGAAAGCCTTCGCTATAGCTCAGCAACAGGTCGTTGTCCGGGTTCAGCGGCAATGTGAACGTGCCGCTCCAGGTGTCCTGGCTGCCGAATTGCTGGTTGTCGTCGTGACGCAGACCCAGTTCCGTGGAGAAGCTGTCGGCTTGATAACGGTGCTGGATGAATGCGGCGCGGTTCCAGCGGCTGTTTTCGTCGAATGCGGTGCTGCTGTTGACCCGGTCTTCGTACCAGTCGCCGCCGAGAATCAGGCTGTTGCGTGCGTCCAGCGTCAGATCGTTCTGCCAGTTCACCGAGTCGCGGTAGGTGTTGAACACCGTGCGTTCGTCGCTGAGCTTGTCGAGGCTCTTCTCGCGGTTCTCGGTATGGCCGAACTCGACGCGGGTTTTCCAGATCTCGTTGACCCGGGCATCGACGTAACTGCTGACGCTACTGACATTGAAATCGCTGTAAGGCTGCTGTTGGACCGATTCGAAGGTGTTCATGTCGAAGCGGCCGAACGGGTTGTCGAACTCGTTCTTGCCGCGGTTATCCAGCAGATTGGCGCCGACTTCGATGTCATCGCTCAGCGCATGGCTGAGGCTCAGGCTAACGGACTGATTGCGGTAGGCGTCGTGATCGGCATCGCTTGGGTACGACTGGTGAGTACGGTCACCTCCGGCGGTTTCATCAAGGCTGGCGCCGAGGTTGAAACGGGTTTTCTCGTCGCCCCCGGACAAGCCGAGGCTGCGCTCCCAGGTCTGGTTGCTGCCGAAACCGACGTGCATCCGTGGCTGCAAACCTTGCTCAGTGCCGCGCCGGGTGAAGATCTGAATCACCCCGCCAATCGCATCGCTGCCGTAAATCACCGAACGCGAACCGCGCAGCACTTCCACCCGCTCGATCTGCTCGATGTTCAGATGCTGCAGGTTGCTGTCACCGGACGTCGAACTGCCAATGCGCTGGCCGTCGACCAGCACCAGACTCTGCGCCGACTGCGTACCGCGAATATAGATCCCCGGCAGACTGCCACGTCCGCCGCCCTGCGCCACTTGCACACCAGGGACGCGACGCAGCAGGTCCGGCACGTCACTCGGCTGCAGGCGGTCGATGTCTTCGCGGGTGAACACCGTGTTGGCGGCGCTGCTGTCGTTGCGGGCTTCTACCTGGCGGTTGGCGGAGATCAGCATGTCCGGCAGCTTCAGGGCTTGCTCACGTTCGAAGGTGTCGGCGAGGGCGTTGGCGGTCGGCAGCAGGAGGAAGGGCAGGGCGAGGCGCGAGAGGTTCATCGGTGGTCCGTTGACGCGTAGGGCGAGTTCAATTTTGAAAGTTCATAAACCACTGTGGGAGCGACCATTCGCC
>NZ_JBQYFW010000026.1:0-82491 GCF_056313565.1 Pseudomonas sp. 3B-A001-10F | reverse complement strand
TTGGTTACATCTTTGATTTCTCGCGGAGTAACTTGTGATGCTGATAATCTTGTTGACTATCAGTCTGACTCCACAAGCACCCACACGAATTGCTTGATTCAGTTGTTAAAGAGCGGTTGGTTAAGATCTTTCGTCTCAACCGAGGCGCGCATTCTACAGCAGCCTCATTTGCTGTCAAGTGATTATTTTCAGAAGTTTTCGAAGATTTCTTCAACAACTTCAACCACTTGCGCCTCCGATCTCTCGTCAGCGGGAGGCGAATTCTACAGCGTTACACGCTGCTGTCAACACCTCTTTTTCAACTTCCTTCTGGCTTCGATGGACTGAAGCAACCTGCCGCCGAAACCTACATAACTCATTGAATCTCAAGGAGTTTTCCGTTTCGACTGCGCCGGAAGTGGGGCGAATTATAGACATCCTGAATCTGCCGTCAACCGTTAATTTCACTTTTCTTTCAATCACTTGCAGATTGGTTAAAAAACAGTCAACCGCTTCTCTATATAGGAAGCAAACGCCGCGCTTCTATATAGAAGGAATATCTATAGCACTCCAGCGGCTTTCAAATCAGCCACCGCACCCGCCCCCATCCCAAGCACCCGCTGCAAAACATCCAGCGTATGCTCCCCCAACAAGGGAGGCGCCCGACGATACTCAACCGGCGTCTGCGACAAACGAATGGGGCTGGCTACCTGAGGCACCATACCCGCCAACCCATGCGGCATCTCTATCGCCAAACCACGCGCCTTGACCTGAGGGTCCTCAAACACTTGCGACAAATCATTGATTGGCCCGCACGGCACGCCCGCCTGCTCCAGCTGAGCAACCCACTCGGCAGTCGTCTTGAACACGGTTGCCTGACGAATCAAAGGAATCAGCTCCGCGCGATTCGCCACCCGCAACTTATTGGTCGCGAAACGCGGATCATCCGCCCACTGCGGCTGCCCCGCCACTTCGGCAAACTTGCGGAACTGCCCGTCATTACCCACGGTGAGGATGAAATCACCATCGGCCGTAGGAAAATCCTGATAAGGCACGATGTTCGGATGCGCATTGCCCAAGCGCTTCGGTGCGTTGCCCGTTGTCAGGTAGTTCATCGCCTGGTTAGCCAGACACGCCACCTGGACATCCAGCAATGCCATGTCGATGTGCTGCCCGCCACCGTCGTGATCGCGATGAGCCAGCGCAGCCAGAATGGCTACCGTCGAATACAGACCGGTGAGGATATCCGTCAGCGCTACACCAACTTTCACCGGACCGGCACCCTCATCACCCTCAGGACGCCCGGTCAGGCTCATCAGCCCACCCAGCCCCTGAATCATGAAGTCATAGCCGGCGCGCTTGGCATACGGCCCGGTCTGGCCGAATCCGGTAATCGAGCAATAGATCAGGTCCGGATTGATCGCTTTCAGCGATTCGTAGTCCAGCCCATACGCCGCCAGACCACCGACCTTGAAATTCTCAATGAGGATGTCCGACTTCGCCGCTAGCTCGCGCACCAGCTTCTGACCTTCGGGCCGCGTGAAGTCGATGGTCACCGATTGCTTGTTGCGGTTGGCCGACAGGTAATAAGCCGCCTCCGACGTATTCTCGCCATAAGCGTCTTTAAGGAAGGGCGGCCCCCAGGCGCGCGTATCATCACCATTGCCCGGGCGCTCGACCTTGATCACTTCGGCGCCAAGGTCGGCGAGGATCTGCCCGGCCCACGGTCCGGCCAATACTCGCGATAAATCCAGTACCCGCAGATGCGACAGCGCGCCCATGGTCGCTCTCCTGTTAATAGAACGCCTGCAGACCGGTTTGCGCACGCCCGAGGATCAGCGCGTGAACGTCATGAGTACCTTCATAGGTATTCACCACTTCCAGGTTGACCAGATGACGGGCCACGCCGAATTCGTCAGAGATGCCGTTACCACCCAACATGTCGCGCGCCATACGGGCAATGTCCAGCGACTTGCCGCAGGAGTTACGCTTCATGATCGAAGTGATTTCGACCGCAGCAGTGCCTTCATCTTTCATACGCCCCAACCGCAGGCAGCCTTGCAGGGCCAAGGTGATTTCGGTCTGCATGTCTGCCAGTTTTTTCTGGATCAACTGAGTGGCAGCCAATGGGCGACCAAACTGCTGGCGATCGAGGGTGTACTGACGAGCGGTGTGCCAGCAGAACTCGGCAGCGCCCAGTGCGCCCCAAGAAATGCCGTAACGCGCCGAGTTGAGGCAGGTGAACGGACCTTTCAGGCCACGCACGTCCGGGAAGATGTTCTCTTCCGGCACAAACACGTTATCCATAACGATTTCACCAGTGATCGACGCACGCAGGCCGACCTTGCCGTGAATCGCCGGAGCACTAAGGCCTTTCCAGCCTTTTTCCAGGACGAAGCCACGAATGTCACCGGCATCGTCTTTGGCCCAGACCACGAACACATCGGCGATCGGGCTGTTGGTGATCCACATTTTCGCGCCGGTCAGGCTGTAGCCGCCGTCGACCTTACGTGCACGAGTGATCATCGCGCCCGGGTCGGAGCCGTGGTTGGGTTCGGTCAGACCGAAGCAGCCGATCCATTCGCCGGAAGCCAGCTTCGGCAGGTACTTCTGCTTTTGCGCTTCAGTACCGAATTCGTTGATCGGCACCATCACCAGCGACGACTGCACGCTCATCATCGAGCGGTAGCCTGAGTCGACACGCTCGACTTCACGGGCAATCAGACCGTAGCTGACATAGTTCAGGCCGCTGCCGCCGTACTGCTCAGGGATGGTCGCGCCCAACAGACCGACTTCGCCCATCTCGCGGAAGATCGCCGGGTCGGTTTTCTCATGACGGAAGGCTTCAAGAACACGCGGCGCGAGGCTCTGTTGAGCAAACTGCTCGGCGGTGTCGCGGATCATGCGCTCTTCTTCAGTGAGCTGTTGATCCAGCAGCAGGGGATCAATCCAGTTGAAGCTAGCTTTACCGCCCATGAGTCTGTCCTCGCAAATCGGTGAATTAACGTGGCATTGATCCTAGGCGCGGTTCGCCGTCGCGGCAAACGAGGATTTCGCATTCTGTTGTGCTAATTTCTCACTCCGAAACGTCGCGGAATGCCTTTTATGCGGCGCATTAGTGAGGTTGACGTACATGCGCAGGAAGATCCCCAGCACCACCGCCCTGATCAGTTTCGAAGCTGCCGCGCGCCACGAGAGCTTTACCCGCGCTGCCGAAGAACTTTCCCTGACTCAAGGCGCCATTTGCCGACAAATAGCCAGCCTTGAGGAGTTCCTCAGTGTGGAACTATTCCGACGCTCGCGGCGCGGGGTGAAGCTGACCGAGGCGGGGCTTTCCTACAGCCGCCGAGTCGCGACGCAACTAGATGCAGTCGAACGCGACACGCTGTCCGTGATGGGCCAGCAAGGCACCAACGTAATCGAACTGGCGGTGGTGCCGACCTTCGGCACGCAATGGCTGCTGCCACGTCTGAAAGATTTCCAGCTCAAGCATCCGGAAGTCACGGTCAACCTGACCAACCGCACCCGGCCCTTTCTGTTTGCCGATACCGAATTCGATGCGGCGATCTACTTCGGTGATGCCGATTGGTCCGGTACCGAATCCCACAGGCTGATGGGCGAGAATCCGATGCCGGTGTGCAGCCCCGTCCTACTCGGCAACAAGAAGCTTCTGACAGCCGCAGCCATCGCCGAACTGCCGCTGCTGCAGCAGACCACCCGACCTTACGCCTGGCGCCAGTGGTTCAACTCGCAACAGCTGAATATCCCTCGCGACATGACAGGCCCGCGCTACGAGCTATTCTCCATGCTCGCCCAAGCGGCCATGCACGACATGGGGATCGCGCTGATTCCACCGTTCCTGATTCAGCGTGAGCTGGCCGAGAAACGCCTGGTGATTGCAAACCCGCAGGCGCTTTCCAGCATCAAGGCCTACTACCTGATGATTCCTGAGCGAAAGGTCGAATCAGCTTCATTAAAGGCATTTCGTGACTGGCTGGTAACTCAGGCACAGAGCTACAACCTAGAAGGGTAAAGGCTTACAACGTTACCTAACCCCGTAGTCAGGAAAACAAAAGCCCTACAGATATAAGTATTTGTCGCAATTCAACAGACTGTATCCGAAAGTCGTACAGACGTCCCACAAGCGGCTGAAGACGTGGCCTTGAGCCTTCATCAGCGACGCATTAGTGCCTATTCACGTCACCGATGAGAAATTTTTCCATATTCGGCCAGAATCCTTACAAGGCACGGCCTGCAAGGGATTCGGCTGGCCATCTGCGACATTCGGTCACGGGATGACTTGTAGTTAATTTTCCGTCACCCGTCATAATCCCTTGAAGGGCATAAAGTTCGCCTGCAAAATGCCGCGCCCCGCCCTGATTTGGCGGGATCGTGCTGATCGGCCGCCCCAGTCGCACCATCCGTAGTGCATGGGTTTACTCAATAAGATCACGCAGGAGATTTGACGTGCACATTGGTGTTCCTCTCGAAACCCAGACCGGTGAAACTCGGGTTGCTGCAACCCCGGAAACCATTAAAAAGCTGATCAGCCAAGGTCATAAGGTCACTGTGCAAACCGGCGCCGGCGTTAAAGCCAGCGTTGTCGACAGTGCCTATGAAGCGGCAGGCGCAACCATTGGCAGTGCCAATGACGCGTTTGGCGCCGAGCTGATTCTCAAAGTGGTCGCGCCAAGCGATGCCGAACTGACGCTGATCAAGCGCGGTACGGTGTTGGTCGGCATGCTCAATCCGTTCAACAACGAAACCATCGCAAAGATGGCCGAGTGCGGCATTACCGCGTTCGCCCTCGAAGCGGCGCCGCGCACCTCGCGCGCGCAGAGTCTCGATGTGTTGTCGTCGCAGGCGAACATTGCCGGCTATAAGGCTGTGTTGCTGGCCGCTCACCACTATCCGCGCTTCATGCCGATGCTGATGACCGCTGCGGGCACCGTGAAAGCGGCGCGCGTGCTGATTCTCGGCGCCGGTGTGGCCGGGTTGCAGGCGATTGCTACGGCGAAACGTCTGGGTGCGGTGATCGAAGCGTCCGACGTGCGTCCGGCGGTAAAAGAGCAGATCGAATCCCTCGGCGCGAAGTTCGTCGACGTGCCTTACGAGACCGATGAAGAGCGTGAATGCGCCGTTGGTGTCGGCGGTTACGCGCGGCCAATGCCGGCGAGCTGGATGCAGCGTCAGGCGCAGGCCGTGCACGAACGCGCCAAGCAAGCTGACATCGTCATTACCACCGCGCTGATTCCGGGCCGCAAGGCGCCGACGCTGTTGAGCGCGGAAACCGTGGCGCAGATGAAACCGGGTTCGGTGGTCATCGATCTCGCAGCGGCTCAGGGCGGCAACTGCCCGCTGACCGTGGCCGATCAGGTCGTGGTCGAAAATGGCGTGACCATTTGCGGCCCGACCAATCTGGCCGGTGAAGTCGCTGCAGACGCCTCGGCACTGTATGCGCGCAACCTGCTGGACTTCCTCAAGCTGGTGTTCACCAAAGAAGGCCAGTTCGACGTCAACCTCGAAGACGACATCGTCGCCGCGTGCCTGATGTGCCGCGACGGCCAAGTCATCCGCAAAAACGCCTAAGCAGGGATTCAGACGATGGAAGAGCTTATCTCCCCCGGTATCTACAACCTGATCATCTTCGTGCTGGCGATTTATGTCGGTTACCACGTGGTCTGGAACGTTACACCTGCGCTGCACACACCTTTGATGGCGGTAACCAACGCCATCTCGGCGATCGTGATCGTCGGCGCCATGCTTGCCGCTGCGCTGACCGTCACGCCGCTGGGCAAAACCATGGGCACCCTCGCCGTGGCACTGGCTGCGGTCAACGTGTTCGGTGGCTTCCTGGTGACCCGCCGCATGCTTGAGATGTTCAAGAAGAAAGCCCCGAAAATAAAAGAAGAGGCGCCGAAGTAATGAGCATGAATCTCGTCACGACGCTCTACCTGATCGCGTCGATCTGCTTTATCCAGGCCCTCAAAGGCTTGTCGCACCCGACTACCTCGCGGCGCGGCAACCTGTTCGGCATGCTCGGCATGGCGTTGGCCATCCTGACCACCGTCGGCCTTATCTATAAGTTGGGTGCTGAGCTGGCCACGGCTGGCATCGGTTACGTGATCGTTGGCCTGCTGGTCGGCGGCACCGCCGGTTCGATCATGGCCAAGCGCGTTGAAATGACCAAGATGCCGGAACTGGTCGCCTTCATGCACAGCATGATCGGCCTCGCGGCAGTGTTCATTGCCATCGCCGCTGTGGTGGAGCCGCAATCGCTGGGCATCGTCAAGCAACTGGGCGACTCGATTCCGGCGGGCAACCGTCTGGAGCTGTTCCTCGGCGCTGCGATCGGTGCGATCACCTTCTCCGGTTCGGTGATTGCGTTCGGCAAGCTGTCGGGCAAATACAAGTTCCGTCTGTTCCAGGGCGCCCCGGTACAGTTCGTTGGTCAGCACAAGCTGAACGCCGTGCTGGGCCTGGCGACGCTGGCACTGGGCCTGACCTTCATGTTCACCGGCAACCTCACCGCGTTCGCGCTGATGTTGGCGCTGGCGTTCGTGATGGGCGTGCTGATCATCATCCCGATTGGCGGCGCCGACATGCCGGTCGTGGTGTCGATGCTCAACAGCTACTCGGGCTGGGCGGCGGCGGGTATCGGCTTCTCGCTGAACAACTCGATGCTGATCATTGCCGGTTCGCTGGTGGGTTCGAGCGGCGCGATCCTGTCGTACATCATGTGCAAGGCGATGAACCGTTCCTTCTTTAATGTACTGCTCGGCGGTTTCGGCAACACGGCCGACGCAGGCCCTGCCGGTGCGAAAGAAGCACGTCCGGTGAAATCCGGTTCGGCTGACGACGCGACCTTCCTGCTGACCAACGCCGACACCGTGATCATTGTCCCTGGCTACGGTCTGGCAGTGGCACGTGCGCAACATGCGCTGAAAGAGCTGACCGAGAAGCTGACCCACCGTGGCGTGACCGTGAAGTACGCGATCCACCCCGTGGCGGGCCGTATGCCGGGGCACATGAACGTTCTGCTCGCCGAGGCCGAAGTGCCTTACGACCAGGTGTTCGAGATGGAGGACATCAACTCCGAGTTCGGTCAGGCCGATGTGGTGCTGGTGCTCGGCGCGAACGACGTGGTTAACCCGGCCGCAAAGAACGATCCGAAATCGCCGATTGCCGGCATGCCGATTCTCGAAGCGTTCAAAGCCAAGACCATCATCGTCAACAAGCGCTCGATGGCCAGCGGCTATGCCGGTCTGGACAACGAATTGTTCTACCTGGACAAAACCATGATGGTGTTCGGCGACGCGAAGAAAGTCATCGAAGACATGGTCAAAGCGGTCGAGTAATTCCCCGCTGCAATACCGAACGCCCCGACTTGTCGGGGCGTTTTTGTTTGCGCAAACAGTCGGACAATTTGCCGCGTTGTTGCAGATCCAGTAACGGTGTTTTACTTCAAACCCGCTAAATAGACGCCTCGTTTGCGACCTTGGTAGCGGGACAGGCGCTCGTCAAATTCACTAGACTGCGCATCCTGCTACTCGCTTCCCGAGATAATAATCCATGTACCGTGACCGTATTCGCCTGCCTTCGTTGTTGGATAAAGTGATGAGCGCCGCCGACGCAGCCGCTTTGATTGAGGACGGCATGACCGTCGGCATGAGCGGATTTACTCGTGCTGGCGAAGCCAAAGCCGTCCCTCATGCACTGGCCGAGCGCGCCAAGGTCACGCCGCTGAAGATCAGCCTGATGACCGGCGCCAGCCTGGGCAACGACCTCGACAAGCAACTGACCGAAGCCGGCGTGCTGTCGCGGCGGATGCCGTTCCAGGTCGACAGCACCTTGCGCAAGGCAATCAATGCCGGCCAGGTAATGTTCATTGATCAGCACCTGTCGGAAACCGTCGAGCAGCTACGCAACCAGCAACTGAAGCTGCCGGACATCGCGGTCATCGAAGCTGTGGCCATCACCGAGCAAGGCCACATCGTGCCGACCACCTCGGTGGGCAACTCGGCGAGCTTCGCAATTTTCGCCAAACAGGTGATTGTCGAGATCAACCTGGCGCACAACGCCAACCTCGAAGGCCTGCATGACATCTATATCCCGACCTATCGCCCGACGCGCACGCCGATCCCGCTGGTAAAAGTCGACGACCGCATCGGCAGCACGGCGATTCCGATTCCGCCGGAGAAGATTGTCGCCATCGTGATCACCCAGCAGGCGGATTCTCCGTCTACCGTGTCGTCGCCGGACGTCGACACCAACGCCATTGCCGATCACCTGATCACCTTCTTCAAGCAGGAAGTCGACGCCGGGCGCATGACCAACAAGCTCGGCCCGTTGCAGGCGGGGATCGGCAACATTGCCAACGCGGTGATGTGCGGTCTGATCGATTCGCCGTTTGAAGACCTGACCATGTACTCCGAAGTGCTGCAGGATTCGACCTTCGATCTGATCGACGCCGGCAAGCTGAGCTTTGCGTCGGGCAGCTCGATCACCCTGTCGGAACGCCGCAACAGCGACGTGTTCGGCAATCTGGAGAAGTACAAGGACAAACTGGTGCTGCGTCCGCAGGAAATCTCCAACCACCCGGAAGTGGTGCGCCGCCTAGGCATCATCGGGATCAACACGGCGCTGGAGTTCGACATCTACGGCAACGTCAACTCCACCCACATTTGCGGCACGCGGATGATGAACGGCATCGGCGGTTCCGGCGACTTCGCGCGTAACGCGCATCTGGCGGTGTTCGTGACCAAGTCGATCGCCAAGGGCGGCGCGATTTCCAGCGTGGTGCCGATGGTCAGCCACGTTGACCACACCGAGCACGATGTCGACATTCTGGTGACCGAAGTGGGTCTGGCCGATTTACGCGGCCTGGCGCCGCGGGAACGTGCACGTGTGATCATCGATAACTGTGTGCACCCGGACTTCCGTCAAGCGCTGGATGATTACTTCACGAAGGCCTGTGCAATCGGTGGCCATACCCCACACATTCTGCGTGAAGCGTTGAGCTGGCATATGAACCTGGAAGAGACCGGGCGCATGCTTGCGTTGTAATTCACACAGATAAACCGTTGGCGCAAACACAGTTTGCGTCAGCGGATTGTTGCAATCTTCAAAGCTGACAAAAACTGTACTGCTGTACTGGTCTTTTCCTACAGCTTTTGCCTACCTTTTTCCTCGATTCGAGCAAAAACGCACCACTTAAGTGCGGACAGGTACAGTTTGCTCGTTTTTGACCCGTACACCCCCTATAAACAGTTAACTGGTCACTCACAATACAGTTGAACTGTATCTAGAGAGACTTGGCAAACGAGAGGATCATGGGCACCAGTCAAACCACTACCTGATCCCGCCACAAGCGGAAGGATGTCAACCATGGAACGTACACTCAGTTCCGAACTGTTCTTCGAAGACAAAGCTGTAAACACCCAGGCTTCCCTGCCTCTGCGCGTTATCGCCAACCTGATGTTGTGGCAGCGCCGCATCTCCAGCCGCCATCAACTGGCTCGCCTGGATTCGCGTTTGCTGGCTGACGCCGGTATCAGCGAAGCACAACGCTACGAAGAGCTGAGCAAGCCGTTCTGGCGCTAAGTAGCGTCGCTGGCTCTGGTCGTTAGACCCACCGCCAGCAACCCGAATTGAACAAACGAAACCCGTCGTGGGAAACCACGACGGGTTTCGTCGTTTTGGGGGGGTTTAAATCCCTATACAGCTAGCTTTATCACTGACAGGTACAGTTTATTAGAATCACTACCTGAACCAGTACAATTTGCCTCTTCTGTATCTGCCTCTTCCTCTGTCACAGGCTCAACATGACCTTCCGCCTTCACCGGTAATAAGGAATACGTCATGAATGACTTACAGGATGTTTCAAGAAACTTCAGCCATTCCTACCCTCGCCCAAATGCTCTGCGTCGCCTGATTCGCGGGCTTCTGGACAGCCTGGAGCGCGCCAGAACAAGGCGCCTGCTCTCTCAACTCGACGGTCGGGATCTCGCCGATCTTGGCCTCAGCCATGCCGATCGACTGAGTGAACTGGATAAACCGTTCTGGCGCTAGCATTTTGCCCACTGTGCGAACCTCGCAAAGCAGGCCTAATATCCACGCAGAACGTGGCGAATGCTGTGTCACTGGCGTCTGACTCCTCAGATCCCGAGCCACCTCTCAATACGGTTTATCCATAGGAGTTACACCATGTCCCGTCTTCGTCTGCTCAGCGCTGCCGCCCTGTTGGCCGTGGCTGCCAACGCCAGCGCCACCAGTTTCATCGTCACCACCGACGCCGTTGTCGGTGCACTGAAGTCCTCGTCCGACGCGACTTCCGACGTCACCTCCTCCTTCCGTGACGACAAGATCGTGCTCGCCGCCCGTGACGATGCCGCCAGCTTCGTCGCCAGCGAAGGTCAAATCCGTGGGGTGAAACTGGAAAGCGCGCTGGATCACATCCGTCACCAGGCGCCACAGCTGCAAGCCACTGACGCACAACTGGCTCAAGCTATTCTGACGATCTAAACGATCGCAGCCATGCGGGACACGCCAGGCGTGTCCCGATGTTTCGGCGCTGGCTCTGGCCCGGGCATTGCGCTAGCCTTTGGGCTCACCAAAAATTACCGAGTCCGATGCGCTTTCTTCCAAATCTACTGATTCCCTCCGTATTGTTCACCGCCTGCTGGGCGACGTCGGTCGATGCCTTTGATGCTTTCAATGCGTCGACGCAAGGCACCGTCGTCAGTGGTTACGCCACCAGCATGGTGTCTTCCGCACCGTTCGACCGTAAACTGCTGCTCGCGGCCCACGATGATGCCGCAGCTTTTGTTGCCAGTGACGGTGAATGGCGAGGTGCTCGACTGGAATCCGCGCTGCATTACCTGCGCAAAACCCGGCCGAAACTTCATGTCAGCGACCTTGAACTGGCAGAGGCAATTCTCGTCCAATAGTTATCCTGTACCCCTGTTATCCTTGCCCTTCCGGAGTCGTTCCATGCGTAGCCCGCTGATTGCTGCCGCCCTTGGCCTGTTTTTGTTGGCCGACTTGGCCCAGGCGCACACCCTGGTAGCCACCAGTAACATCATCGTTCGTGCCTCCCAGCGCACTATCGATTTCACTTCCGACACCACCACGTCGATCCGCGATTCGAAAATCATCCGCGAAGCACACGATGATGCCGCCAGTTTCGTCGCCACTAACGGTGATATCCGTGGCGCGCATCTGGAAGCCGCGCTCAACACCCTGCGCACCCGTGTGCCGGAAGCGCGCGACGCCAGCGATCAGGTTCTCGCCGAAGCCATCCTCGCACTGTGAAGTCAGTCGGCACCTGGCTGCTGGTCGGGGCGTTGTTGCTGCTTGGCAACAACGCCCACGCCGGCCTGCAATTGCGGCTCAAGACCGACGGTCTGAGCCCTGCCCAACAACAGGCCAGCCAGGCGCTGATCGATGAGGCGATGCAAAAGCTGCCGCCGAGCTTTATCGAGCGGCTGGATCGGCGCATCGATGTCGGCTGGACCGACGACATGCCGAGCAACGCCTATGGCCAAGCCACGCTGGTCGCCGAACTCGACCTGAATCGCAAACTGCTCGCCAGCCTGACTGACGGCAGCGCCGCCAAAGAAAAAACCAATCGCCCCCACGGCACTGTGCGTCAGGAACTGCTCGCCACGGTGCTGCATGAAATTACCCACATTTATGATCGCGCGCGCCTGTGGCCGACTGCCGAGCGCACGCTAATCCAGCGCTGCACCCGCCGCTTCAACAGCGCCGGGCTGATCGGCATTCCCGATGAGTGTCGCGGCCAGAACGGCCGGCGTTTCACCCTCAGTGATGACCCGCGCCTGCTCGATCTCGCCGGTTGGCAGCAATACGTCGGTCGTCGGGGTGAGCGTGAACAGCACAACCGCCAGATCGCCCGCAGCCCGGACCTGTACGAAATCTCCAGCCCGAAGGAGTTTGTCGCGGTCAACATGGAGTATTTCCTCCTCGACCCAAGCTATGCCTGCCGTCGCCCGGCGCTGTATCGCTATTACCAGGAGCACTTCGGCTGGGCACCGCCGGCCAAGGACACCTGCAGCAAGACCTTCTCCTTTTTGAATGCCGGTAACGACTTCGCCAAGCAACCCTTGGGGCAAGTTGATCCGGAACGGGTTTACGCCGTCGATTACCTGTTGGCCGAAGCCAATCAGAACTGGGTCAGCCGCTGGGGCCACAGCATGTTGCGTCTGGTGATTTGCGCGCCGGGCCGCCCGCGTGGGCCGGATTGCCGGCTCGATCTGGACCAGCATCTGGTGTTGTCCTACCGCGCCTTTGTCGGTGATGTACAGCTGTCGAGCTGGGACGGACTGGTCGGCAAATACCCGTCGCGCCTGTTCGTGCTGCCGCTCGCGCAGGTCATCGACGAATACACCAAGACCGAACTGCGCAGCCTTGCTTCCGTGCCGCTGAACCTGTCACGGGACGAGATCGAAGGCGTGGTCGAACACGCCGCCGAAATGCACTGGAGCTACGACGGCAACTACTTCTTCCTCTCCAACAACTGCGCGGTAGAAGGCCTGAAGCTGTTGCGCAGCGGCAGTAACAACAACCAGTTCGTGGGTCTGGACAGCATCATGCCCAACGGTTTGCTGGAAGTGATGAAGGGCCGTGGTCTGGCGGACACCAGTGTGCTGGATGATCCGAAAGAAGCCCTACGCCTGGGTTACCGCTTCGACTCGTTCCGCGATCGCTATCAGGCGATGTTCGATGTGCTGAAGAAGCAATTGCCGATCAAGCAGAATACCGTTGAGGAATGGCTTTCACTGACAGCCGGAGAACGCCGCGAGTGGTTCGAACGCGCCGACTTGCGTACCAGCGCCGCGCTGCTGTTGCTGGAGCAAGCCAGCTATCGCCGCCAATTGCTGCTGGCGCAGGATGAGGTGAAGCAGCGTTACCTCGGCGCGCGGGAACTGGAAAACGGCGGGATGGATAAAGCCAACGCGACCTTGCAGGAAATTCTCGCCAACAGCGGGTTCCTCAGTCGTCCGGCGGAATTGCTCGATTCCAAGGGTTACGGACTGCCCCAGCCGACCGAGTTCAGTCGACTCGAAGCAGAGAGCAGTCAACGGCAGAAGAAGTTGCTCGCGCTGTCGGGTGATCTCGACGCCGAAGTGCGCAAGTTGCTGGAGCCCAAGCGGGCTGCGGAAATTGCGGCCAGTGAGGAGAACGTGAAGCAGATCGGCGCGCATCTGCGCAAACTGCACAAGGCCTCCGGCGGACTGGAGCTGCCCTGAAAAAAAGACCGCAGCCAATGGCTGCGGTCTTTTTTATTGCCTGCAGATCAATACAAAACGCCATCGAGAATTTCGTAGACGATACCGGTGCCCACCGCGATCAGCACGATATCACCCCCCGCCCGGCGCCATTCGTAACCCGGGTACACCGGCAGACGACCTAACGCCCGATTATCCAGACGCTCGCCGTAATACCCGTGCGGCAACGGCCGGCCACGCTCCAGATGAATCCCCGGAGGCGGCGGTGCGCCGCGCACGAAGTAGCCATGATTGTCACGAATGGTCTGGCGCACCGGGCCGAAGTCGTGCGGCGGCGGGCCGCCACGGTGATCGTTCTGCGGGCCACGGTGATCATCACCGCGATTGTCGCCACGGTTATCGTAATGGCCCTGCTGCGGGCCGCCGTGGTCGTGATCATCGCGCGGGTCGGCACTGGCCAGCAGCGGCGTCGCGCTGATCATCAGCACGCCCAGTCCGGCCATCAGACGTTTCGGCATTTTCATCGGGTCTTTCCTCACGGCACAAACAGCAAAAAGGGATTCAGAACCTGGTTCTGAATCCCTCGGTCTTGCTGGATTAGTCTGTGCCGCGAGGCGCTAATTCCTCTGTATCAGTAACTTTACCTTCAGCTGACGCGGGCCTTACGCACGCCTTCGGAGAGAGCCGAGCACAGGCTCAGCACGCCGTCGATGGCCTGGTCGGGTGTGGTCGCGTTGGCGATGTGATCGATCAATGCCGAACCCACCACCACACCGTCGGCCAGACGCGCGATGGACGCCGCTTGCTCCGGCGTGCGGATGCCGAAACCGATGCTGATCGGCAGATCGGTATGACGACGCAGACGGGTCACCGCCTCTTCAACGTGTTCCAGCGTTGCGGCGCCAGCACCGGTCACACCGGCGACCGACACGTAGTAAACGAAACCGGAACTGCCGTTGAGCACCTTCGGCAGACGCGCGTCGTCAGTGGTCGGCGTGGTCAGGCGGATGAAATCCAGACCCGCAGCCTGCGCCGGGTCGCACAGCTCGGCGTTGTGCTCAGGCGGCATGTCGACCACGATCAGGCCATCGACGCCGGCCTCTTTCGCATCGGCGATGAAGCGCTCAACGCCGTACATGTGGATCGGGTTGAAGTAGCCCATCAGCACCAGCGGCGTGTCACTGTTGCCTTCGCGGAACTCGCGAACCATTTGCAGGGTTTTCAGCAGATTCTGCTTGGCACCCAGGGCACGGATGTTCGCCAGTTGAATTGCCGGGCCGTCGGCCATCGGGTCGGTGAACGGCATGCCCAGCTCGATCACGTCGGCGCCAGCACCCGGCAAGCCTTTGAGGATCGCCAGCGAGGTGTCGTAGTCCGGGTCACCGGCGGTGACGAAGGTCACCAGCGCAGCACGGTTCTGTTCTTTGAGATCGGCAAAACGGGTTTGCAGGCGGCTCATCAGTGTTTCTCCTGCTTAGACTGTTCCATATGGTGCATGACGGTCTGCATGTCTTTGTCACCACGGCCGGAAAGGTTGACCACCATCAGGTGATCCTTCGGCAAGTTCGGTGCGCGCTTGAACACTTCAGCCAAGGCGTGGGCGCTTTCCAGGGCAGGAATGATCCCCTCCAGGCGGCAGCATTTGTGGAACGCATCCAGCGCTTCGTCGTCAGTCACCGAGGTGTATTGAACGCGGCCGATGTCATGCAACCAGGCGTGTTCAGGGCCGATGCCTGGGTAATCGAGGCCAGCGGATATCGAGTGAGCGTCGATGATCTGGCCATCGTCGTCCTGCAGCAGGAAGGTACGGTTGCCGTGCAGCACACCCGGAACACCGCCATTCAAGCTCGCCGCATGCTTGCCGGTTTCAATGCCGTAACCGGCGGCTTCAACACCGATGATTTCAACGCTCTTGTCGTCGAGGAACGGGTGGAACAGGCCCATGGCGTTAGACCCGCCACCGATGCACGCCACCAGGCTGTCCGGCAGGCGACCTTCCTGAGCCTGCAACTGGTCGCGGGTTTCCTTGCCAATGACGGCCTGGAAGTCGCGAACCATCGCTGGGTATGGATGTGGGCCGGCCACGGTGCCGATCAGGTAGAACGTGTTGTCGACGTTGGTCACCCAGTCACGCAGGGCTTCGTTCATCGCGTCTTTAAGGGTGCCGGTGCCAGCCACGACCGGAATTACTTCAGCGCCCAACAGCTTCATGCGGAAGACGTTGGCCTGCTGACGTTCGATGTCAGTGGTGCCCATGTAGATCACGCAGTCCAGACCGAAACGTGCGGCGACGGTGGCCGTGGCCACTCCGTGCATGCCGGCGCCGGTCTCGGCGATGATGCGTTTCTTGCCCATGCGCCGCGCCAGCAGGATCTGGCCGATGCAGTTGTTGATCTTGTGCGCGCCGGTGTGGTTCAGCTCTTCGCGCTTGAGATAAATCTTCGCGCCGCCGCAGAACTCGGTCAGGCGTTCGGCGAAATACAGCGGGCTAGGACGTCCGACGTAGTCGCGCTGGAAGTAGGCCAACTCTTCTTTGAACGCCGGATCTTCCTTGGCCGCTTCGTATTCACGAGCCAGATCGAGGATCAGCGGCATCAGGGTTTCCGCCACGTAGCGGCCACCGAACGAACCGAACAGGCCGTTGGCGTCAGGGCCGTTACGCAGATCAGAGGTGTTCGAAGTCTGGGTCATGAGTCGCTCCAGGTGAATTCGGGTCAAAAGACAATGACGACCACTCTACCCCTGACCTTCTACGCTGAAAACCGATAAGATCGCCACAACCTGTCAGGAAAACTCACAGATACCATGAGCCAAGACCTTCCCCCGCTGAACGCCTTGCGTGCGTTCGAAGCCACCGCCCGGCTGAACAGCGTCAGTCAGGCTGCCGAACAGCTGCACGTCACCCATGGCGCGGTCAGTCGTCAGCTCAAGGTGCTGGAAGAGCACCTTGGCGTCAGTCTGTTCGTCAAAGATGGGCGCGGCTTGAAACTCACAGATGCCGGCATGCGGTTACGCGATGCAAGTGGCGAGGCGTTTGACCGCTTGCGCAGTGTTTGCGCTGAATTGACGCAAAGCACGGCGGATGCGCCGTTTGTACTCGGCTGCTCTGGAAGCCTGCTGGCGCGCTGGTTTATTCCGCGCCTGGGGCGATTGAATGCCGATCTGCCGGATTTGCGGCTGCACCTGTCGGCGGGCGAAGGCGATCTCGATCCACGGCGCCCGGGGCTGGATGCTTTGCTGCTGTTCGCCGAGCCGCCATGGCCGGCAGACATGCAGGTTTACGAACTAGCCGCAGAACGCATCGGCCCGGTCATGAGTCCGCTGTTCAGTGGTTATCAACGTCTGCAAACCGCGCCAGCCTCGGCACTGCTAAACGAACCGTTGCTGCACACAACTTCACGCCCACAAGCTTGGCCAAGCTGGGCACAGCAAAGCGACCTCGACGCAAAAGCGTTGAAGCTCGGGCAAGGTTTTGAGCATTTGTATTATTTGCTGGAAGCAGCGGTCGCTGGTCTCGGCGTAGCCATCGCGCCGGAGCCGCTGGTGACGGAAGATTTGAAGGCCGGTCGCCTGGTTGCGCCATGGGGCTTTTGTGAAACCCCGGCGCAACTGGCGTTGTGGCTACCCAAGCGCGCCGCAGACGGGCGCGCCCGGCAACTGGCGCAATGGCTCAAGAACGAGCTGCGCCAGACGGATCACTCGCCGCGCTTGAACAGCAAGTAAGCCGCCAGCAGACCGATCGCACCGACGGCCACACCGGCCGTCGTCCATGGATGTTCCTGAGCGTAATCACGGGTGGCGATCCCGGTTTCGCGGGTTTTAACCTTGACTTCTTCATAGGCATCGCTGAGCAGATGGCGCGAGTGCTTCAGCGCACTTTCGGCATTGCTTTTCAGCGCCTTGAGGGTCTTGCGCGACTCGTCCGAAGCGTCGTCCTTCAAGCTTTCCAACGATTTGAGCAGACTCTCGATCTCGGCTTCCATGCTTTGCAACGAGGCTTTACGTAAAGAGGTGTTGGCCATGGTGGCTCTCCTGCATTGGTGATGAGTGGCGTGTGTTGGTTGGGACTTCAGCGGTTTGAGAAAGTGCAGAAAATCTGAACTTCGCCTGCGCGGTGCCGCCGAAATCAACAGTGCAGATTCACTGCTAGTCTCAATTCCACACGCCAAGGAGATCGTTATGAGTGACCATCACACGTACAAGAAAGTCGAGCTGGTCGGTTCGTCCACCAGCAGCATCGAAGACGCCATCAACAACGCGCTGGCCGAAGCCAACAAGAGCATCAAGCATCTTGAGTGGTTTGAAGTGGTCGACACCCGTGGCCACATCAAGGACGGCAAGGCGGCGCACTTTCAGGTGACGCTGAAAGTCGGCTTCCGCATTGCCAGTAGCTGAGTTTGGTCTAGTCTTCTGAACTTGCGCGCTGGCCGAGTGCCATAGGAATGGCAAAGCGCTACAGGGTGTAGTGCATCGGGTAAACGCTCGATGCCCGCCTCTTTTAATCCGACCAGGGAGTGCGACCGATGAAGAAGTTCATGTTGGCAGTAGGTTTGTTGAGCCTTGCGGGTGGTGCGTTTGCTGCCGGCAAGCCATGTGAAGAGCTGAAAAGCGAGATTGCGGCGAAGCTGGATGCCAAGGGCGTTTCCGGGTATTCGCTGGAGATTGTCGATAAGGGCGCAGCGGCTGGCGGCGACGTCGTGGGCACCTGCGAAGGTGGCACCAAGGAAATCGTCTACAAGCGCGGTTGATCGTGACTGAAATGCAAAAAGCCGACGTGAAGGCGTCGGCTTTTTTGTGTCTGAAAGATTTGTGGTGTGTTTGAGATTGATCCCCCTCACCCCAGCCCTCTCCCCCAGGGGGCGAGGGGGAAAGGGAGCAGATCGGGGGTTGTATCAGAACCTGAGTACGACTCGGTATTTCAGGTCGATGTATCTCGAACATTCAACCCGGTCAGTCCTCTCTCCCTCCGGGCGGTCCGACGTTTCGGGAGGGCTAGGGTGAGGGTGCCTTTCGGCTTTTCAGCCCTTCATGACCTGCGCCAACAACTCGTACGAATGCACACGATCAGCGTGTTCATACAAATCACTGGTGAAAATCAGCTCATCCGCCTGAGTCTGCTCAACCAGCACCTCAAGCTTGGCGCGAATCTTCTGCGGGCTGCCGACCATCGCCAGACCGAGGAAATCCCCCACCGCCTCACGCTCATGCGGAAGCCACAAGCCATCCATGGTTTTCACCGGCGGACGCTGCACCAGGCTCTGCCCGCGCATCAACGCGAGAATGCGCTGGTACACCGACGTCGCCAGGTAATCGGCTTGTTCATCGGTATCCGCCGCCACCAGCGGCACACCCAGCATCACGTACGGCTTGTCGAGCACCGCCGAAGGCTTGAAGTGATTGCGATAAACGCGGATCGCCTCGTGCATGAAGCGCGGGGCGAAATGCGAGGCGAAGGCGTAAGGCAAGCCGCGTTCACCAGCCAATTGCGCACTGAACAGGCTGGAACCGAGCAGCCAGATCGGCACATTGGTGCCGGTGCCCGGCATCGCGATCACGCGCTGATCCGGCGTGCGCGGGCCGAGGTAGCGCACCAGTTCGGCGACGTCTTCGGGGAAATCATCGGCGCTGCCGGAGCGTTCACGGCGCAACGCCCGAGCAGTCATCTGATCGGAGCCGGGCGCGCGGCCCAGGCCGAGATCGATCCGTCCCGGATAGAGGCTTTCGAGGGTGCCGAACTGCTCGGCGATCACCAGCGGCGCATGGTTGGGCAGCATCACGCCGCCGGAGCCAACGCGGATGGTCGACGTCCCGCCCGCCAGATAACCCAGCAGCACCGACGTTGCCGAACTGGCAATGCCGTCCATGTTGTGGTGTTCGGCCACCCAGAACCGCGTGTAGCCGAATTTCTCGACGTGCTGCGCCAGATCCAGCGAGTTGCGCAGCGATTGCGCCGGGCTGCCGTTTTCGCGCACTGGTACCAGATCGAGGGTGGAAAATTTTACGTCGGACAGTTGCTTCATAAACCTGCGTCTCCGAGTGAGGAGGCAGGTTCTTCTTGCAAACGAAAACCTGCCGAATCCATAAGCGTGTTTTGTGCAATGAGGGCATATACCCGAGTTTCAATAGCAGTGATGAAATTTCCTACTAAAAAAGTCAACGATTCAGCCGGGCTGAACTTTGCTGCGGCGTCTATCCTCAGAAGCCTTGCAAGCAAAAACCACGACGACGCGGCGTTTCCGCGTCAGATCTTGAGGAGGCAGACATGGCTATCGTGAAGAAAGCATCCGCACATTGGGCAGGCGATCTGACAACCGGCATCGGCTCGATCTCCACTGAAACCGGTGTCCTCAGAGAAGCGCCCTACGGTTTCAAGGCGCGCTTTGAGGGCGGCAAAGGTACCAACCCGGAGGAGCTGATCGGCGCGGCGCATGCCGGCTGCTTCTCCATGGCGTTTTCGATGATTCTGGGCGATGCGGGCCTGAAGGCCGACAGCATTGATACCCAGGCTGAAGTGACTCTCGATCAGGTGGATGGCGGGTTCGCGATCACCGCGGTGAAGCTGATCCTCAAGGCGAAAATCCCTGGGGCGACGCAGGCGCAGTTTGAAGAGCTGAGCAACAAGGCCAAGGAAGGATGCCCGGTGTCGAAAGTGCTAAATGCGAAGATTACGCTTGAGGCTTCGCTGATTTCTTAAGCTTCGAAACAGGCGCTGGCTTTGCCGACGCCTTCGCGAGCAAGCTCGCTCCCACATTGGTTCTGACTAAACCGGAACATTGTGGGAGCGAGCTTGCTCGCGAAGGCGATCTCGAGATCGACACAGGTTTGAAACCAAAAACACAAGTTGTGAGCGAAGTCAGAACCCTCGCTGTAAAAGTATGGTCGAATCAATGACAGCAGCTTCAGCGCACGCCCGTGCGCGCTGCCTCAGGGAGCTTCACTCATGAAACGTATTGGCTTGGCGATCCTCTGCAGTGCACTGGCCACTTCTGTCATTGCGGCACCCAAAGACTGCGAAGAACTGAAGAAAGAAATCGAAGTAAAGATTCAGGCCAAAGCCGTGCCCTCCTACACGCTGGAAATCGTCAGCAAGAAAGAGGCTGCAAAACACGATATCGCCATGGTTGTCGGCACTTGCGATTATGGCCGCAAGAAAATCATCTATCAGAAGAACGACAGCTGAGTCACCTCAGATAATGCAGTTGTAGTCGTAATCCTCGGCGACTATTTCACGCTTGGCGTTATACAGCCGGGCGCTCGGTGTGAACCCCAGCGAACGCCCTTCCAGCACATAACGCTGCCCGGCCTCGAAATGGTCGTAGCGGATGTACAGATAGCACAGCCGCTCTACGGGGCCGGTCATCAGGGCGCCACCACCGCCAAACACTTCGAAATCAAACCGCACGCGCAATTCGTGTCTGCCCGGCGTGACCTGAAAGTAGCGCCCGTCATTCAGTCGCTGTTTGTCGAGGCGCTCGGCCATGAGCACTTTACCGCCGGGTGTCGGCGTCGAAAAATCGACCCAGGCCATCTGCGGATCGACCGGGGGCAATGGCGTCTGACAACCGGCCACAAGACTGGCAACGAGCAACAACAGCAACTGGCGCATGACGAATATCCACTGATCTGAATACTCAGCATAGCGCCGTTCAGGTGCGCTGACAGCCTGCCGGCGTGCCTTGGCCTACCACTTTGCGCTGCTCGTCATAGAGCTTGGCCCAAGGCCGGAAACCAATACTGCCGGCCTGCAACTGATAACGCTGGCCGGCGTTGAAGTCCTTGAATTTCACGCTCAACTGGCAATCGCGCCACAGCGGCTCAGCGTCGGGACCGATGTTGGTCGCCTCGACCGGAAATTGATAACGCACCTTCAACTCATGGCTGCCGGGCTGTACTTCAAAGTAGCGTTTGTCGGCAGTCGCTTGGGTATCGACCTGCAGCGCTTGCAGCGCCGTGTCCTGCTGCCGGGCATCCAGATCGATCCAGGCTTGCGAAGGGTCAGGATCGGGCATTCCGAATCCGGCACAACCGGCCAGCGTCAGCAGGCCTCCTGACAGCATCAACATGCGCATAGCGGTGCTCCTTAAGGCGGGATAGTCTTGCGGGCAGACTCTCCGGGGGATTTCTTATTTTGAGCAGGCCGTTTCCAAGCCTTGGGTTACTTGATCGCGTTTTTCGGATTTTGTTTCCGGGTGTGATGTTTTTGTTGCTCAACGGTTGCGCCAGCGTCAGCTATTACACGCAGTTGGCCAGCGGCCAACTGCAATTGCTGCGGGCGCGCGAGCCTGTGGAAAAGGTGATCAACGATCCGAGCCGCGACGCGACACTGCGCGAACACCTGGCGCAATCGCAAAAGGCCCGTACCTTTGCCAGCGAGCATCTGCATTTGCCGGATAACCAGAGCTATCGCCTGTACGCCGACATCCATCGCCCGTACGTGGTGTGGAATGTGTTCGCCACTCAAGAGTTCTCCCTGACACCGCAGAACCATTGCTTCCCGATTGCCGGCTGCGTGGCCTATCGCGGTTATTACAGCCAGAGCGCCGCGCGCGGCGAGGCAGCGATCCAGCGCTTGCAGGGTATGGACGTGTCGATTGGCGGTGTCGAGGCCTACTCGACGCTCGGCTGGTTCAACGACCCGATCCTCAATTCAATGATGGGCTGGGGTGATGAGCGCCTGGCCACGTTGATCTTTCATGAACTGGCGCATCAGCGCTTCTATGTAAAGGATGACACCGAATTCAACGAGTCCTTTGCCACGTTTGTCGAGCAGGAAGGCACGCGGCAGTGGCGGGCGTTTCGTGGGTTGCCGGCGGATACCGATTCACGGCTGAAGCAGCGCGATCAGTTTATTGAATTGGTACTCAAGACCCGCTCACGGCTGGAGAAGCTTTACGTGCAGTCAATGCCGGTTGAGCAAATGCGCGAGCGCAAAGCGGCAGAGTTCGAGCAGTTTCGCCGGGATTATCGGCTGATGACGGACAGTCAGTGGTCCGGGGACAAGCGTTATGACGCTTGGGTGAATGCGCCGCTGAACAATGCGCGGTTGTTGCCGTTTGGGCTTTATGACCAGTGGGTCCCCGCGTTTTCGACACTATTCAAAAAGGTCGGGGGAGATTGGCTGAAGTTTTATGCTGAGGTAGAGCGGTTGGGTGGGCTGCCGGCCGCTGAGCGCAAGGCGGCACTGAAAGCGTTGGCATATCCGGAAGTCTGAGGTGGCTGAAAGGGCGTCATCGCCAGCAGGCCCACTTCTACAGGGGAATGCGTTCCAAATGTAGGAGTGAGCCAATCTAATCAGCGCTGCAGAAACGCCTGATGCAACTCGTCCAGCGTTTCAAAATGATAAGCCGGCGCCTCGGCACTCAACTCTTCAAAACTGCCAAACCCATAACCGACCCCCGCCGCATCCAGCCCATTGCTGCGCGCCCCGATCAGATCATGTTTACGGTCACCGATCATCAACGTATTCGCCGGGTCCAGCCCTTCTTCCTTGATCAGATGCGCAATCAACTCAACCTTATTGGTCCGCGTGCCATCCAGCTCACTGCCGTAGATCACCTTGAAGTGCCGGGCAAAATCAAAATGCCGGGCAATCTCGCGGGCAAATTCCCACGGCTTCGAGGTGGCGATATACAGCTGCCGGCCTTGGCCACTGAGGGTTTCCAGCAACGGCGTGACGCCATCGAACACACGGTTCTCGTACAGGCCCGTCACTTTGAAGCGCTCGCGATAGAAATTCACCGCCTGCCATGCCTTGGCCTCATCGAATCCGTAAAACTGCATGAACGCCTGCAATAACGGCGGGCCGATGAAGTGTTCCAGCTTGGTCAAGTCCGGCTCATCGATGCCGAGCTTGGCGAGGGCGAACTGGATGGAACGGGTGATGCCCTCACGCGGGTCGGTCAGGGTGCCATCGAGGTCGAACAGTACGGTCTGGTAATGCATGAGAAATCCTGAGCAGTTGTAAGGCAATTCAGAGCTGGTCGTAACCTTCGGCAAGATGCAGGTCCTTGAGTTTCACGTAGTTCGCCGCGCTGTAGGTGAAGAAAGCTTTTTCCTTGTCGGTGAGTTCTCGCACCTGTTTCACCGGGCTACCCACATAGAGGAAGCCACTTTGCAGACGCTTGCCCGGAGGCACCAGGCTGCCGGCGCCGATGATCACGTCGTCCTCGACCACCGCGCCGTCCATGACGATGCTGCCCATGCCGATCAACACGCGGCTGCCGACGGTACAGCCGTGCAGCATGACTTTGTGGGCGATGGTGACGTCATCGCCGATCAGCAGCGGGAAGCCGTCGGGGTTGAACGGGCCGGCGTGGGTGATGTGCAACACGCAGCCGTCCTGCACGCTGGTGCGCGCACCGATACGGATACGGTGCATGTCGCCACGGATCACGGTCAGCGGCCAGACAGAGCTGTCTTCGCCGATTTCGACGTCGCCGATAACCACCGCCGAGCCGTCGACAAACGCGCCTTTGTTCAAGTGCGGGGTGTGATTCTGGTACTTGCGAACGGACACGATAATTTCTCTCTCTGTCGCCGATAGCTGCGGTGAATGCCGATTGTAATTAAGATGGGGCAATGTTTCCCCAGCCAAGGTGCCAACCGTGAGCGTGAACAACCCTCTTCTGCAGTCCTACGACCTGCCGCCGTTCTCCACGATCCGTGCCGAACACGTCCTGCCCGCCATCGAAACGATCCTGGCCGACAACCGCGCCGCCATTGCCGAAATCCTCAAGACTCAGGTTCAGAACCCGACTTGGGCCGGCCTGGTACTGGCGATGGACGAACTCAATGACCGCCTCGGCGCTGCCTGGAGCCCGGTCAGCCACCTCAATGCCGTGTGCAACAGCGCCGAATTGCGTGAAGCCTACGAGTCATGCCTGCCGGCTTTGAGCGCCTACTCCACCGAGATGGGCCAGAACCGCGAGCTGTTCCAGGCTTATGAAGCGCTGGCCAACAGCCCGGAAGCCGCCGGTTTCGACGTGGCGCAAAAGACTATTCTGGAACACGCCCTGCGTGATTTCCGTCTGTCGGGTATCGACCTGCCGGAAGCCGAACAGAAACGCTACGCCGAAGTGCAGAGCAAACTGTCCGAGCTGGGCAGCCGTTTCTCCAATCAACTGCTCGACGCCACGCAGGCGTGGACCAAGCACGTCACCGACGAAGCCGCCCTCGCCGGCCTGACCGATTCGGCCAAGGCGCAAATGGCTGCTGCCGCACAGGCCAAAGGCCTCGACGGCTGGCTGATCACCTTGGAATTCCCGAGCTACTACGCGGTGATGACCTACGCGCAAGACCGCACCCTGCGTGAAGAAGTCTATGCCGCTTACTGCACCCGCGCCTCGGACCAAGGCCCGAACGCCGGTCAGAACGACAACGGCCCGGTGATGGTAGAAATCCTCGACCTGCGCCAGGAACTGGCCAAACTGTTGGGCTTCGCCAGTTTCTCCGAGCTGAGCCTGGCCACCAAAATGGCTGAATCCAGCGATCAGGTGCTGAGCTTCCTGCGCGATCTGGCCAAGCGCAGCAAGCCGTTCGCTGCGCAGGATCTGCAACAGCTGCGCGCCTACGCCGCCGAACAGGGCTGCACCGACCTGCAAAGCTGGGACAGCGGCTTCTACGGTGAAAAGCTGCGTGAACAACGTTACAGCGTTGCTCAGGAAACGCTGCGCGCCTACTTCCCGATCGACAAAGTGCTAAGCGGCCTGTTCGCCATCGTTCAGCGTCTATACGGCATCGAAATCGCTGAACAGAAAGGTTTCGACACCTGGCATCCGGACGTGCGCCTGTTCGAAATCAAGGAAAACGGCCAGCACGTCGGCCGCTTCTTCTTCGACCTCTATGCCCGCGCCAACAAGCGTGGCGGTGCGTGGATGGACGGCGCCCGCGACCGTCGCCGCACGGTTGATGGCGTACTGCAAAGCCCGGTGGCCAACTTGGTGTGCAACTTCACCCCGGCCGACAGCGGCAAGCCTGCGCTGCTGACCCACGATGAAGTGACCACGCTGTTCCACGAATTCGGCCATGGCCTGCATCACCTGCTGACCCGCGTGGATCACGCTGGTGTTTCCGGGATCAACGGCGTGGCGTGGGATGCGGTCGAGCTGCCGAGCCAATTCATGGAAAACTGGTGCTGGGAACCGGAAGGCCTCGCACTGATTTCCGGTCACTACGAAAGCGGCGAGCCGCTGCCCCAGGACCTGCTGGAAAAAATGCTCGCGGCGAAGAATTTCCAGTCGGGCCTGATGATGGTCCGCCAACTCGAGTTCTCGCTGTTCGACTTCGAACTGCATGCCACCCACGGCGACGGCCGTAGCGTGCTGCAAGTGCTCGAAGGCGTGCGTGACGAGGTATCGGTGATGCGTCCGCCGGCCTACAACCGCTTCCCGAACAGCTTCGCGCACATCTTCGCCGGTGGCTACGCGGCGGGTTATTACAGCTACAAGTGGGCTGAAGTACTGTCGGCGGATGCCTTCTCCAAGTTTGAAGAGGACGGCGTGCTCAACGCTGAAACCGGCCGGGCTTTCCGCGAAGCGATTCTGGCGCGCGGCGGTTCGCAGGCACCGATGGTGCTGTTCGTCGACTTCCGTGGCCGTGAGCCATCGATTGACGCACTCTTGCGCCACAGCGGCCTGAGTGAGGACGCGGCAGCATGAGTGAGGCACCTGTGATTACCAAGAAACGCTTTATCGCCGGGGCGGTCTGCCCGGCGTGCAGCGAGCCGGACAAGTTGATGATGTGGAACGAAGACAGCGTGCCGCACCGTGAATGCGTGGCTTGCGGTTACTCCGACACACTCAACGAGCAAGGGCTGTCGGTACCGAAAGAGCTGGGCACGCGGGTCAACACCAGCGCGCTGAACAAACCTGCGCCGGACAAGACCGTGCAGGCGGTGCAGTTTTTTCCCAACCCGAAACTGAAAAAGAAACCTGACCAGCCCAATTGAGCTGTGGCTACTTCGCACCGAATCAACGGTGCGAGGTGGTATCTATGTAATGCCTTGCCCTTGCGCTTTCTCCGTAGGCTGATTTTTTCAGCCTACGGTCAAGGAAGACGCGATGCCCCCTACCAATCCCCTGCTACAACGCTGGCAACTGCCGGCCTGGTCCGACGTAAAGGCCGAGCACCTGGCACCCGCCATCAATGCCATCGTGGCCGATAACCAGCGGATCATCGCCGAAGTGATCGCCACCCAGACCGACCACCCCAACTGGGATGATCTGGTGATAGCCGTCGCCGAAGCCGACGCACGGCTCGCTGAAACCATGGTTCTCATCGACGTGCTCTCGACGGTCAAAAGTGCTGATGTCGACTGGGTAGAGCAGAGCGCCCTGTGCAGTATTACTGCGGCACGCTATCGGGTGCAGAAGTCTGCCAACCTGGAGCTCTATCACACCTATCAACGTCTGCAGCAGAGTTCGATCGCCGACAGCTTCGATGACTTTCGCAAAGCGTCGTTAGCCAAGACCCTGCGCTCTTTTCGTCTGTCGGGCATCGAATTGCCCGCCGAACAGCGCCAGCGTTTAACCTCGATAAACCTCGACATCGAGCTTCAGGAGCAATTGTTCCAAATCAATCTGGAGCGCAGCAATGCCGCCTGGAGCAAGCAGATTGACCAATCGGCGACGCTCGACGGCCTGTCAGCCGCGTTCAAGGATCGGCTGGCGCTCAATGCGCGTCGAACGGGAAAAAGCGGCTGGTTGCTGACGCTGGATCGCAACACTTACGAATACATCATGAAAAATGCGCGAGACCGGAGTTTGCGCGAAGAGTATTTCCGCGCTTATTGCACCCGGGCCTCGGATCAAGGACCGCATGCTCTTCAGTTCGACAACGGTCCGGTTTTGCAAAAGTTACTCGGGTTACGCCATGAAAAAGCCAGGTTGCTGGGTTTCGAGAGCTTCGCCCAACTGCGGCTTGCAAATCACATGGCCACCTCACCCACTCAGGTCGAACATTTTTTAAAGCAACAGATCGAGCAAAATCGTGCCGCACTGGATCAGGACATGCAGGCGCTGCAAGCATTCGCCGCAACGCAGGGCGTCGCAGAACTGCAGGCCTGGGATTTCGAGTTTTTTGCTGAGCAATTACGCCAGCTACGCTCGGCGAGCACACTGAAAGGACTTCGCGAGTATTTCCCGCTAGATGAAACGCTACGCCGGTTCTGCCAGTTCAATGAATACCTGTTCGGTATCAAATTGGCCGAGCAACAAGACCTAAGCAATTGGCACGAGGAGGTGCGGCTGTTTGAAGTCAGCGAATACGATCAGGTGATGGGGTACATCTACTTTGATCCGTTTCATCGTGAGGACGGCCCCGACTTTGCCTTGACCAATACCGTGCGCAACCGACGAATCAATGCCGAGGGCCGGCCGGCCCTGCCGATTGCCATCCTTCACTGCAACTTCCCGCCCGCGACCAGCGAGTATCCCTGCCTGCTTTCACACAAGAACCTGCGCGTGCTATTCCACGAGTTCGGGCATTGCCTGCAACAGGTGCTGACCCGCTCGCCCCACCACAACCTGTCGGGGATCTCGCAACTGGCGCGCGATACAGGTGAGTTCGCCGGGCAACTGTTCGAGCAATTGAGCCTTTCAGAGGAACTGCTTCAGTGGCTGTCAGCACATTACAAAACCCGCGCGCCGCTAAGCCGCACACGGCTAACGTCAGCACTGGCCGCGATCGCGACGCACACCAGTCGCGATACCGCCACGCTGCTGCTTGAGTCTTTACTCGATCTTGAATTGCACCGTAGCGAGGAAAATGGCCGAAACGCGCAATCGTGCTTCGAAGCGGTGCTGCAAAAAATTCCGCAGCTGCAATTACCCGCCTATTGCCGCTTTGCCAACAGTTTCGATTATCTGGTGACCGGTTACGAAGCCTCGGTCTACGCCTACAAGTGGTCAGGCGTATTGGCCAGCAAAGCGTTCAAGCGCTTTGGGCGTGATGGGATATTCAATACGCAAACCGGCCGGGAACTGCGTGAAGCGTTCTTCTCCGGTGATTCGACTTCGCTGCTCAGCGCGCTGGAGACCTTTATGGGTCAGCCGGTGGCTGCTGATCTGGCAGCGCAACCGGACTGACGCGCCGATCACTCAATGTGGGCGGACTTGAACCAGCTTTTCATTGAACAGGTGGCGAAAGCACTGGTACTGCAATCGCCATTGACCAACGCCGTGCGCAATTTTTCGACATCCACCTGCGTCATGTAACGCACACCATCCTTGAAATGAATACTGTCGCCAAAACCGCCTTGGGTCATCTCGCTCAAGGCATCCTCTTTGCTCCACCCCTGAATCACCACTCGATACATCGCCGCCATCAGTCCGGTGCGGTCGGAACCGTGCTTGCAATGCATCAGCACCGGGCCATTGGCTTCGGCAGCCTGAATAGCCCGCAGGGTCTTGAGTACATCGGCGTCGTCAACGTGATTGGTGCGATAGGGAAGTTGCACCTGATGAATGTCGGGGTCAGACAACCAGTCGTCCGCTTCTGGCAGAAAGTTGATCACCGTGGCGACCTTGAGACTTTTCAGCAGCGGCACCGCGCCGTCATCCGGCAAGGCGCTGCGATAGAGCAATGGCGACAGCTGGAACAGGTTGTATTGCACTTCGACCGGTTGCGCCCACTCAGTCGGACGAACCGTCGATGCCGTCGCCGCCTGGGCCGGTATCCAGGGCAACAGTGCTAAAAAAGCTATACACAAAGCAGGAAAAAAACGCACTCGGGACATGCTGGTTTTACCGTGTCGGGATTCATCGATGAGGGGGAAACGCAGCTTCGGCGTTGCGCGGTCAAAGCCCTGTGAGGCGCCTGTCAAAGAAACGTGAATCCGCACGCTTTCCAGCACTGCCGTAAAGAAAACCAGTGTTTTTTCCGCTGAATCGGTTTATCCGGAAGCTTAGCCTGCTACCATTTGTCACATCATGTTGCAGACGCGTCCCCTTTTTCCGGGTCAGACCGGATCCGTCGCGACGAAAAATCCTCAAGCCGCTCGCAGAAGCGGCTGTCCTCTAATGCCTGATGAGGTGCACTCCAATGTCTGATGAAGATCGAGACAACCCGCGGCGTGAGTTTTTGCGCAAATCCCTGACCCTGATCCCGGTTGTCACCCTGGCCGGCACCGGTCTGGGCAGCAGCGTCCTGCAAGCAGCGCCTGAAGCGGCGCCGGATGCGCCCGCGCCGCAACCGGTTCACGCTGATGCCAGCGTCTACCAACCGAGTTATTTCACCGCCGAAGAGTGGGCGTTCATCAATGCCGCCGTTGCTCAACTGATCCCCAACGATACTCAAGGACCGGGCGCGCTCGAAGCCGGTGTGCCGGAATACATCGACCGCCAGATGAACACGCCGTACGCCGCCGGTGCGCTTTGGTACATGCAAGGCCCGTTCAATGCCGACGCCGCTCCGGAAATGGGTTGGCAGAGCAAACTGGTGCCCAAAGAGATCTATCGACTCGGCATCGCCGCCACGGATCAGTGGGCAAAATCCCTCAACGGTAAAGTATTTGCTGAGCAAGACAGCGCTACCCGAGACGATTTGCTCAAGCAACTCGAAGCTGGCAAGCCGCAATTCGATGCGGTTCCGGCAAAGATTTTCTTCAATCTGCTGCTGCAAAACACCAAGGAAGGGTTCTTCTGCGACCCGATCCACGGTGGCAACAAAGGCATGGTCGGCTGGACCATGATCGGCTTCCCCGGCGCCCGCGCCGATTTCATGGATTGGGTGGAACGTAACGAGCAATACCCCTTCCCGGCAGTTTCGATTCGCGGCGAGAGGGCGTAAGCATGGCAACGGTAATGAAGAAGGTTGACGCAGTGATCGTGGGTTTCGGCTGGACCGGCGCGATCATGGCCAAGGAGCTGACCGAAGCGGGTCTCAACGTGCTGGCGCTGGAGCGCGGGCCGATGCAGGACACCTACCCGGACGGCAACTATCCGCAGGTGATCGACGAACTCACCTACAGCGTGCGCAAAAAACTCTTTCAGGACATCTCCAAAGAGACCGTCACCATTCGTCATAGCGTCAACGACATCGCCCTGCCGAACCGCCAGTTGGGCGCGTTTCTGCCGGGCAATGGTGTTGGCGGCGCCGGACTGCACTGGTCGGGCGTGCACTTCCGGGTCGATCCGATCGAGTTGCGCATGCGTAGCCACTACGAAGAGCGCTACGGCAAAAGCTTTATCCCCAAGGACATGACCATCCAGGACTTCGGCGTCAGCTATGAAGAACTGGAGCCGTTCTTCGATTTCGCCGAAAAAGTCTTCGGCACCTCGGGCCAGGCCTGGACGGTGAAAGGCCAATTGGTCGGTCAGGGCAAGGGCGGCAACCCGTACGCGCCGGATCGCTCCAACCCGTTCCCGCTGGAAGCGCAGAAGAACACGGTGTCCGCGCAGCTGTTCGGCAAAGCGGCTACAGAAGTCGGCTATAAACCTTACAACCTGCCTTCGGCAAACACCTCCGGACCGTACACCAACCCGTACGGCGCGCAGATGGGCCCGTGCAACTTCTGCGGTTTTTGCAGCGGCTATGTCTGCTACATGTATTCCAAAGCCTCGCCGAACGTGAACATTCTGCCGGCGCTGAAACCGCTGCCTAATTTCGAATTGCGGCCTAACTCGCACGTACTGCGGGTCAACCTCGACAGCACGAAATCCAAGGCCACCGGCGTGACCTACATCGACGGTCAGGGTCGCGAGATCGAGCAACCGGCGGATCTGGTGATTCTCGGCGCGTTCCAGTTGCACAACGTGCGGCTGATGCTGCTGTCCGGGATCGGCAAGCCGTACGACCCGATCACTGGCGAAGGCGTGGTCGGGCGTAACTTCGCTTACCAGAACATGGCGACCATCAAGGCATTCTTCGACAAGGACACCCACACCAACAACTTCATCGGCGCCGGCGGCAACGGCGTGGCGCTGGACGACTTCAACGCCGACAACTTCGACCACGGCCCGCACGGCTTCGTCGGCGGCTCGCCGATGTGGGTCAACCAGGCTGGCAGCCGGCCGATTGCCGGCACTTCGAACCCGCCGGGCACACCGGCGTGGGGCAGTGCGTGGAAACGCGCGACCGCCGATTACTACACCCACCAGGTGTCGATGGACGCCCACGGCGCGCATCAGTCCTACCGTGGCAACTACCTCGATCTCGATCCGGTGTACCGCGATGCCTACGGTCTGCCGCTGCTGCGGATGACCTTCGACTGGCAGGAAAACGACATCAAGATGAACCGCTTCATGGTCGAGAAAATGGGCAAGGTCGCCGAAGCGATGGGCCCGAAAGCCATTGCGGTGATCGGCAAGAAAGTCGGCGACCACTTCAACACCGCGTCTTACCAGACCACGCACCTCAACGGTGGCGCGATCATGGGTACCGATCCGAAGAAGAGCGCGTTGAACCGTTACCTGCAGAGCTGGGACGTGCACAACGTCTTCGTTCCGGGCGCCTCGGCGTTCCCGCAGGGCCTGGGTTACAACCCGACCGGGCTGGTTGCCGCACTGACCTACTGGTCGGCGAAGGCGATCCGCGAGCAATACCTGAAAAACCCCGGCCCGCTGGTTCAGGCTTAAGGAGCGATGACCATGAAAAATCTCGTTATCGCGACTCTGGCGCTGCTCGGCAGCGCCGCAATCCATGCGGCTGAAGTTGATCAAAGTTTGATCAAAAAGGGCGAATACCTCGCCCGCGCCGGTGACTGCGTAGCCTGCCACACCGCCAAGGGCGGCAAACCGTTCGCCGGTGGCCTGCCAATGGAAACGCCGATCGGCACGATCTACTCGACCAACATCACCCCGGATAAAACCGGCGTCGGTGAATACAGCTTCGAAGACTTCGATCAGGCCGTACGCCATGGCGTCGCCAAAAACGGTAGTACGTTGTACCCGGCGATGCCGTATCCGTCCTACGCGCGTGTCAGCGAAACCGACATGCAAGCGCTGTACGCGTATTTCATGCACGGCGTAGAACCGGTGGCGCAGGAAAACAAGGCCAGCGACATTCCGTGGCCGTTGAGCATGCGCTGGCCGCTGATGGGCTGGCGCTGGATGTTTGCGCCGAAGGTCGAGGATTACAAATCGACGAGTGCCGACCCGGTGATCGATCGTGGCGCGTATCTGGTCGAAGGCCTCGGCCACTGTGGTGCCTGCCATACACCACGCGCGCTGACCATGCAGGAAAAATCCCTGAGTGCGGCCGACGGCACAACCTTCCTCGCCGGCAGTGCGCCGCTGGAAGGCTGGATCGCCAAGAGTCTGCGCGGCGATCACAAGGATGGCCTCGGCAGCTGGAACGAGGAACAACTGGTGCAGTTCCTCAAGACCGGGCGCAGCGACCGCAGCGCGGTGTTCGGCGGCATGAGCGACGTGGTCACCCACAGCATGCAATACATGACCGATGCCGACCTGACCGCGATTGCCCGCTACCTCAAATCACTGCCGGCCACTGATCCGAACGATCAACCGCATCAGTACGATGAAAAAGCCGCCAAAGCCTTGTGGAACGGTGACGACAGTCAGCGTGGTGCTGCGGTGTACATCGACAACTGCGCGGCGTGCCACCGCACCGATGGTCACGGCTACACCCGGGTGTTCCCGGCGCTGGCGGGCAATCCGGTGCTGCAATCGGAAGACCCGACTTCGTTGATTCACATTGTGCTCAAGGGCGGTACGTTGCCGGCGACGCACACGGCACCGTCGACGTTCACCATGCCGGGCTTTGCCTGGCGCCTGTCGGACCAGGAAGTGGCGGATGTGGTGAGTTTCATTCGTGGCAGTTGGGGCAACAAAGGCGCGCCGGTTGACGCTGAAGATGTAGCCAATCTACGCAAGAACGATATGCAAACGACTTCCGGGGATGATTTGGGGCAAGTCACCACGCATAACTGACGGACCTGATTGATACTCCGCTGGCACGGTTCGACTTTTCGTGCGGTGCCAGCGGACGGTCAACGCTTGGACTGAAAGCCTTTGAACTGCGCAAATGCATCGGCCAGTTGCAGATAGAGCTTCTCGTCATATTTGTCGATGTCGCCATCACCGTCAGCATCGACGGCGTCTTCGGAGATCACGTCATAACGACCATTGGCCTGCGACGACGAAGCAAAAAGCGCATAGTCGTAATCCATCATTTCGGTCGCGTCCTCGCTGTAGTGATAAAAAGCGATTTCCGGACTTGCATCCCGATCCATATCCGCGATTTCCAGCAGTATTCTGATAGCCATGGATGAAACCCTGCAGATTGATTGCGTGCTTGAGATTAGGTTTGGCGAGAATTCCGGTCTACTGTCAAAGCTGACAGGGTGTATGCCCAGCCAGTCCTTTACCGGCCACCTGCCATTTACCGTCTTTTCTTCTAAAACAATAAAGTCCTGCATGAGTCGTCATGCAGGACTTTATTTTCATTTGCTGTGAGACTCTTGAATTTTCAATTACGGATTAACGATACTTACATAAGCCCTGGCCAGTGCAATCAACTTCGCTTTGTCGTCGTTATCAATATCGCCATCACCGTCCACATCTTTCTTGTTGGTGCGAACAGTGAACGTTTTGCCACGGTCGCTGGACACCGCCACTACGTAGATCGAGTCGACCAGCGCCTCGGTAGGCAGTTCCTGTTCGGCGTTCCAGCCCAGTTCCTTTCGCGCCAGTTGCATCGAAACAATGGTGTTGGGTTCCGATGCATTGGGTTGCATCATTTGCACAAAGACACCGCGTTGATTGAGGTAAGACATGAATTAAATCCTTTTAATTTAGTTATCGAACAAGTGCCACTCGGAGTAGCCAAGGCTATCTTTGATAACTTGTCGCGACAATCGAACATATGTATCTCGGGTTGTACTTCAGCTCTGCACCTATATATAAATTTTGGAACTCAACAAGTATCCCATCGCTGAACGGTACTGGATCAACGTGGGCTCGCTCATGTACTGTATGCATATACAGATCAGGAGCCTGCCCAATGATCAACCCTCTTCCCCTGCGCGGTCGCGGCACCGCCAGCAACCCGCACAACCGCTTCGCGCCGAACCGTTCGGTGGCCGAGGATGACGGCTGGTATCAGGAGGTGCCGCTGACCCAAGGCACCGAGGTGATGATCGAAACCGCGAAAACCATCATTACCCGCAATACCTCTCCGGATCTGCCCTTCGACCGCTCGATCAATCCCTACCGTGGCTGCGAGCATGGCTGCATCTATTGCTACGCACGGCCCAGCCACGCTTATTGGGACATGTCGCCAGGGCTGGACTTCGAAACCAGGCTGATCGCCAAGACCAACGCCGCCCAAGTGCTGGAGGAACAGCTCGGGAAAAAAGGCTATCAATGTGCGCCGATCAACCTGGGCTCCAACACCGATCCGTATCAGCCGATCGAGCGCGAACACAAAATCACCCGGCAGACCCTCGAAGTGCTTCTGCGCTATCGACATCCCGTGACCATCGTCACCAAAGGCTCGCTGATTCTGCGCGATCTCGACCTGCTGACCGAGTTGGCCGAGCAACGCCTGGTCGCGGTGATGATCAGCCTGACCACGCTCGATGACGAGCTCAAACGGATCCTCGAACCGCGCGCTGCTGCCCCCAAAGCGCGATTGCGCGCCATTCGGGTCATGCGCGAAGCAGGCATACCGGTCGGCGTGCTGTGTTCGCCGATGATTCCGATGATCAACGACAGCGAGATCGAAAACCTGCTTAACGAAGCCCACGCGGCCGGAGCACAAAGCGCTGCCTATATGATGCTGCGCTTGCCGCTGGAGGTGGCGCCGCTGTTCGAGGAGTGGCTGGCGGCGCACTATCCGCAACGCGCCGCGCATGTGCTGAGCCTGATCCGCCAGAGTCGTGGCGGCGAGCTCTACGACAGCCGTTTCGGCGCACGCATGCGCGGCGAAGGGGTGTTCGCCGACCTGCTCGCGCAACGATTTGCCAAAGCCATCAAGCGTCTGGGCATCAATCACCGCGAAAGCTACAACCTCGATTGCACTGCCTTCTGTCCGCCGGGTCGCCAGATGTCGTTGATTTAGCGACAATTGGCCTATGGTTGAGGGGTTGGAATCCTTCCGCCGAAATCACTCAGTCACGTTTTTTGTGACCTGGAACACACGTGCTAGAGCGTTTGATTCAGTTTGAGTTAAGTTTCGGCGGCTACCTTGTTCATCGAGTGACTGACGGGTCGGGATGACCCGGATGTTTTAAACAGCCACTGGCTTCATACCGGAATACATGGGAACGACTCCCCTAATCCGCCAAAGAGGATGAATCATGAGTGACAAGGATAAACAGCCGTTGGCTGCGTCGGCGCAAACCCCTGAAGCGGAATCCGCCGATGCAGCGCTGCGACAGATCGTAGACGGCTTTTTGCATTTTCATCATGAGGTCTTTCCCCAGCAGGAAGAACTCTTCAAGAAACTCGCCACGGCCCAGGCGCCAAAGGCGATGTTCATCACCTGCGCCGACTCGCGCATCGTCCCTGAGCTGATCACCCAGAGCTCGCCGGGCGATCTGTTCGTGACCCGTAACGTCGGCAACGTTGTCCCGCCTTACGGCCAGATGAACGGCGGCGTTTCCACCGCGATCGAATACGCGGTGCTGGCGCTGGGCGTGCAGCACATCATCATCTGCGGCCACTCCGATTGCGGCGCCATGCGTGCGGTGCTCAATCCGGACAGCCTGGAAAAGATGCCGACAGTCAAAGCCTGGCTGCGCCACGCTGAAGTCGCGAAAACCATGGTGCACGATAACTGTCACTGCGCCGACGAAAAAGAAAGCATGCCGATCCTCACCGAGGAAAACGTCATCGCCCAATTGCAGCACTTGCGTACCCATCCTTCGGTAGCCTCGCGCATGGCGAACGGTCATCTGTTCATCCATGGCTGGGTCTACAACATCGAAACCAGCGAAATAAAAGCTTACGACGCGGATCAGGGACGTTTCCTGCCGCTCGATGGTAGCCATCCGATTCCGGTGGCGACGCCCAAAGCGCGCTTCTAAATCTTCCTAAACATCTGTGTGGTTTGACGCCGGCCGCTGTTTCAGCGGTTCGGCGAAGCCATGCCTGAAGAAAACTTCGGGAGAATCGCCATGCGTGCGGCTCAATTGAAAGCGGTGTTGCCACGGGAGTTGCTCGCTTCAGTGGTTGTGTTTCTGGTCGCGTTGCCGCTGTGCATGGGTATCGCGATTGCGTCAGGGTTGCCACCGGCCAAAGGTCTGATCACCGGGATCATCGGCGGTCTGGTGGTTGGCTGGCTGGCGGGTTCGCCGTTGCAGGTCAGCGGGCCGGCGGCGGGTCTGGCGGTGTTGGTGTTTGAACTGGTGCGCCAGCACGGTATTGAAATGCTGGGGCCGATTCTGCTGCTCGCCGGTTTCCTGCAACTGGTGGCCGGGCGCTTGAAACTCGGTTGCTGGTTTCGGGTCACGGCGCCAGCGGTGGTTTACGGGATGCTGGCGGGGATTGGCGTATTGATCGTGCTGTCGCAGGTGCATGTGATGCTCGATGCGTCACCGAAGCCTTCTGGCCTGGATAACCTTACGGCGTTCCCGGCGGCAGTGGCGCAGGCCTTGCCGTCGTTCGGCTGGCAGGCCGGACTCCTCGGTCTGTCGACGATTGCGGTGATGTGGCTATGGGAAAAATTTCGCCCGCATTCGCTACGTTTCGTGCCCGGTGCATTGCTCGGCGTGGGTCTGGCGACAGCTGCCAGTCTGCTGCTGGCGTTGCAGGTCAAACGTGTTGAAGTACCGGCGAATCTGGCCGAAGCCATTGATTGGCTGAAACCGGCGGACCTGCTCAGCCTGGCCGATCCTACGCTGCTGATCGCCGCGTTCGCCGTGGCGTTTATCGCCAGCGCCGAAACCCTGTTGTCCGCCGCTGCGGTGGATCGTATGCACAGCGGCGTGCGTTCGGACTTCGACCGTGAGCTGTCGGCGCAAGGTGTCGGCAACATGCTCTGCGGTCTGCTCGGGGCACTGCCGATGACCGGGGTGATTGTGCGCAGTTCGGCCAACGTCCAGGCCGGCGCGACCACGCGTTACTCGACGATCTTCCATGGTCTGTGGCTGCTGGCGTTCGTGCTGTTGCTGTCGAGTGTGCTGCAAAGCATTCCGGTGGCGAGTCTGGCGGGTGTGCTGGTGTACACCGGGTTCAAACTGGTCGATCTCAAAGCGTTTCGAGGTCTGGGTCGTTATGGGCGGATGCCGATGTTCACCTATGCGGCGACGGCGCTGTCGATCATCTTCACTGACCTGCTGACCGGGGTGTTGATCGGTTTCGGTCTGACGATGTTGAAACTGGCGTTCAAGGCTTCGCGATTGAAGATCAGCCTGATCGATCTGCCGCAGGACGGCGAGATGGAGTTGCGTCTGGTCGGCGCGGCGACATTCCTCAAAGTGCCGGCGTTGACGCAAGTGCTGGGCAGTATTCCGCAAGGCACCAAGGTGCATGTGCCGCTCAATAACCTGAGCTACATCGACCATTCGTGTCTGGAGTTGCTGGAGGAGTGGGGCCGGGCGAATGTGGCGAAGGGCTCGAAGCTGTTGATTGAGTCGCGCGGGTTGAAGCGCAGGCTTGAAGGCAGGGTGCGGACCAATACCGGAATCGGTGCGGCCGGCTAAAAAGGCCATGTTGCGATAAACCTTGTGGGAGCGAGCCTGCTCGCGAAGGCGATGTATCAGCCAACAGAGATGTTGAATGATCGACCGCATTCGCGAGCAGGCTCGCTCCCACATTGGATCTATGGCGTATGAGGATTACGCGGCAGGCTGGTCCAGTTCCAGGCCCACACCCAGGCGTCGGCTCATGCATGGCCAGCGTTTCCACGCGGCGCCGGTGTCCGGGCTGCTGAGTTTGTCGCGGTAGACCTCTACCGACTCCAAGGCAAAACTCTCGTCGTTGAGCATCTCGTCGATGGCGTGATGCACCGCTTCGTCCAGTTGGTTGGCAAATTCCTCACCGATCAATTGGTGAGCAATCAAGTTAGCGACCGTCATGTCCAAGGGGATCAGTGGCTGGCCGAAATGCTTGATGTACAGGTCGTTGACCTCTTCAACAAAACGGTGCGCCAGATAGGCTTCGTCGAGCAGGCTGTCCAGGCCAACGTGCCCGGCCATGATGGCTGGCGGCTGGAGGAAATACTGCTCGGCGATTTTCAGCACCGGTTTGATCTGCGATTCGATTCCCGCTTCCCTGGCAACTTCATTGGCTGCATCCAGCAGGTCTGGCACTTCATCAATGTAGGCGGCGACAAAACGCGTCAGCACACCGTTGGCGTCGGCTTCCGGCAATTGGATCGCCGGGTGTAAATGAGGCAGCTTGCTTTCCAGCTGACGGGTCAGCAGGCCGGTTTCTTTTTCGTGTTGTTGGGCTTTTTGGATCTGCTCGCGCAATGCGGCGGTGTTCATGAAAACTCCAGGAAACAAGGCAATGAAATAGGGAAGACATAACTTAGCTGGCTTACGAAAAATGCTAAGACGCATTTGTCATAATTATTTCATCCTTGATGCACCTGCGTTATATCGGTTTGCCACCACTCGTCTGCATCCTTCTCCATTCGTGCCCTTGAACGCAAGTGCCAGCTGTTTCAGCTGATTTACGTGCGCACATTGCAATTTCCCGTCGCTGTCTATACTCGCCATTGAATGGAGTTAGCTGATGACGCCCGACTGCACCCGCAGCAAGGCCCGGCGATTCAAGTTCGTAGTCTGATGCAGCCGCTCCCTTGCCGCAGGCGAAAGCCGGCGGGATAACAAGAACGATAAGGGGAACCCGCAATGATGCGACATCCACACGTCTGGATGGGCCTCCTGTTGTGGTCGATTTTCAGTCCGGCACACGCTGCCTGGACTGTGAATATGGCGCCTGGAGCGACTGAAATCAGTCACGCAGTATTCGACCTGCACATGACCATTTTCTGGATCTGTGTGGTGATCGGGATCATCGTCTTCGGCGCCATGTTCTGGTCGATGATGGTGCACCGCCGTTCTACCGGGCAGGTCGCCGCAAAATTCCACGAAAGCACTACCGTCGAAATTCTCTGGACCGTCGTACCGTTCCTGATTCTGGTGGCGATGGCCGTACCGGCGACCGCCACCTTGATCAAGATGTACGACACCAGTGAGCCGGATATCGATATCCAGATCACCGGTTACCAGTGGAAGTGGCACTACAAATACCTGGGCCAGGACGTCGAGTTCTTCAGCAACCTGGCCACCCCCGCCGAGCAGATCCACAACAAGGAAACCAAGAGCGAGCATTACTTGCTCGAGGTCGACAAGCCGTTGGTGCTGCCGACCGGCGCCAAAGTGCGCTTCCTCGTGACTTCCGCCGACGTCATTCACTCCTGGTGGGTGCCGGCCTTCGCGGTGAAACGCGATGCGATCCCGGGATTCGTCAACGAGGCGTGGACGCGCATCGACAAGCCCGGCATTTACCGTGGCCAGTGCGCCGAACTGTGCGGCAAGGATCACGGCTTCATGCCGATCGTGGTCGAGGTCAAGGACAAGGCCGACTACGACAAGTGGCTCGCCGAGCGCAAAGCCGAGGCCGCGCAGCTTAAAGAGCTGACCAGCAAGGAATGGACCCTCGACGAACTCAAGGAGCGCGGCGACAAGGTCTACCACACCACCTGCGTTGCCTGTCACCAGGCTGAAGGCCAAGGCCTGCCACCGATGTTCCCGGCGCTCAAAGGCTCGAAAATCGCCACCGGCCCGATCAAGGATCACCTGAGTATTGTCTTCCACGGCAAGCCCGGTACCGCCATGGCGGCGTTCGGCAAGCAGCTGTCGGAAGTCGATATCGCAGCGGTCGTGACCTACGAACGTAACGCCTGGGGCAACAACAAGGGCGACATGGTCACGCCAAAAGAAGTGCTGGAGCTGAAACAGGCGGAAAGCAAATGAGCCGGTCTATCGCGTACTTCGTGAACCGGCCGGGGCAACGCGCCCCGGCCCGCCCCGTCCACTCACGTAAAGGAGACCGGCCATGAGCGCTGTCATTGATGACCATGGTCATGCCGACCACGCCCACGGCCCCGCCAAAGGCCTGATGCGCTGGGTGCTGACCACCAACCACAAGGACATCGGCACGCTGTACCTGTGGTTTGCGTTCTCCATGTTCCTGCTCGGCGGCACGTTCGCGATGGTGATTCGCGCCGAACTGTTCCAGCCCGGATTGCAGATCGTCGAACCGGCGTTCTTCAACCAGATGACCACCATGCACGGTCTGGTGATGGTCTTCGGTGCGGTGATGCCGGCCTTCGTCGGCCTCGCCAACTGGATGATCCCGTTGATGATCGGCGCGCCGGACATGGCCCTGCCAAGGATGAACAACTTCAGTTTCTGGCTGTTGCCGGCTGCGTTCCTGATCCTCGTGTCGACCCTGTTCACCCCCGGTGGCGGGCCGAACTTCGGCTGGACGTTCTATGCGCCGCTGTCGACGACCTACGCGCCGGAAAGCGTGACCTTCTTCATCTTCGCCATCCACTTGATGGGGATCAGTTCGATCATGGGCGCGATCAACGTGGTCGCGACCATCCTCAACCTGCGCGCCCCCGGCATGACCCTGATGAAAATGCCGCTGTTCGTCTGGACCTGGCTGATCACCGCGTTCCTGCTGATCGCGGTAATGCCGGTGCTGGCCGGGTGCGTGACGATGATGCTGATGGACATCCACTTCGGCACCAGTTTTTTCAGTGCTGCCGGTGGCGGTGACCCGGTGCTGTTCCAGCATGTGTTCTGGTTCTTCGGGCATCCCGAGGTGTACATCATGATCCTGCCGGCCTTCGGCGCGGTCAGCTCGATCATTCCGACCTTCTCGCGCAAGCCGCTGTTCGGCTATACCTCGATGGTCTACGCCACGGCGAGCATTGCGTTCCTGTCGTTCATTGTCTGGGCGCACCACATGTTCGTGGTCGGCATTCCGCTGGTGGGCGAGCTGTTCTTCATGTACGCGACGCTGTTGATCGCGGTGCCAACCGGGGTGAAGGTGTTCAACTGGGCCAGCACCATGTGGCAAGGCTCGCTGACCTTCGAGACGCCGATGCTGTTTGCCGTGGCGTTCGTGATCCTGTTCTCCATCGGCGGTTTCTCCGGACTGATGCTGGCCATCGCCCCGGCGGACTTCCAGTATCAGGACACCTACTTTGTGGTCGCGCACTTCCACTATGTGCTGGTGCCGGGGGCGATCTTCGGGATCTTCGCCTCGACCTACTACTGGCTGCCGAAATGGACCGGTCACATGTACGACGAAACCCTCGGCAAGCTGCATTTCTGGCTGTCGTTCGTCGGCATGAACCTGACCTTCTTCCCGATGCACTTCGTCGGCCTTGCGGGGATGCCGCGGCGGATTCCGGACTACAACCTGCAGTTCGCCGACTTCAACATGGTCTCGTCGATTGGCGCGTTCATGTTCGGTGCCACGCAGATCTTCTTCCTGTTCATCGTGATCAAGACCATTCGCGGCGGTCCGCCAGCACCGGCCAAGCCTTGGGATGGTGCGGAAGGTCTGGAGTGGAGCGTGCCGTCACCGGCGCCTTATCACACCTTCACCACACCGCCGGAAGTGAAATGAAACGCCTGACTTTTGTAGGAGTGAGCCTGCTCACGATGGCGGTGTGTCAGGCACACCGCGGTGCACCCATCGCGAGCAGGCTCACTCCTACAGGGTTTGGTGGGGAGGCATGAACCATGGCTGATTCGATCTCGATGAAAAAACTCGTCACCCGCCTGCTCGGCGTGGTGGTGGCGATGTTTGTCTTCGGTTTTGCCTTGGTGCCGATCTACGACGTGATGTGCAAAGCCTTCGGCATCAACGGCAAGACCGCCGGGCAGTACGAGGGTGAGCAGGTGGTCGACACTTCGCGCCAGGTGCGTGTGCAGTTTCTGTCGACCAACAACGTCGACATGCCGTGGGACTTTTACCCCAAGCATGACGAACTCACCGCCAACCCCGGCGCGGTCAACGAGATGATCTTCATCGCGCGCAACCCCACCGACAAACCGATGAGTGCGCAAGCCGTGCCGAGCATCGCACCGAGCAGCGCCGCGGCATATTTCCACAAGACCGAATGCTTTTGCTTTACCCAGCAGGTGCTGCAGCCCGGTCAACAGATCGAGATGCCGGTGCGCTTCATTGTTGACCGCGACATGCCCAAGGATGTGAAGCACCTGACGCTGTCCTACACGCTGTTCGATATCACCGCCCGACATCCGCCGGTGGCTGTAAACACTGGCGGTTGAGCGTGCCCGATAAGGAGAACAATAAATGGCAACTCATGAGCATTATTACGTTCCGCCGCAAAGCAAATGGCCGATCATTGCCACCTTCGGCATGGCCATCACCGTTTATGGTCTGGCCGTCTGGTTCAACGATCTGAAGGCGACGCGCCCGGAATCCCACGGCCCGTACATCTTTTTCGTCGGCAGCCTGTTGCTGGCGTACATGCTGTTCGGCTGGTTCGGGGCGGTGATCAAGGAAAGCCGCGCGGGGCTTTACAGCGCGCAGCTGGATCGCTCGTTTCGCTGGGGCATGAGTTGGTTCATCTTCTCCGAGGTGATGTTCTTCGCTGCCTTCTTCGGCGCGCTGTTTTATGTGCGGCACGTTTCCGGACCAGCACTCGGCGGTGAAGGCACCAAAGGCATCGCGCACATGCTGTGGCCGAACTTCCAGTTCACCTGGCCGCTGCTGCACACGCCGGATCCGAAACTGTTCCCGCCGCCCAAGGACGTCATCAGCCCGTGGGGCCTGCCGCTGATCAACACAATCCTGCTGGTCAGCTCCAGTGTGACCATCACCATCGCTCACCATGCCTTGAAGAAGGGCCATCGCGGCGCGCTGAAAATCTGGCTGGCGATCACCGTGCTGCTCGGCTGCGCGTTTCTCGGTTTCCAGGCTGAGGAATACATTCACGCCTATCACGAACTGGGCCTGACCCTCGGTTCCGGTATTTATGGCGCGACGTTCTTCATGCTCACCGGTTTCCACGGCGCCCACGTGACCATCGGCACGATCATTCTGTTTGTGATGCTGATGCGCATCATGAAGGGCCACTTCGACAACGAGCACCAGTTCGGTTTCGAAGCGGCGAGCTGGTATTGGCACTTCGTCGACGTGGTGTGGATCGGGCTCTTTATCTTCGTTTACGTGCTCTGAGGACCAGAGCTACCAAGGCGCATGCGAGACCAGTTGGCCGCTGTAAAAGCCCCAGGCGATCAAGCCGACGGTGGCAGCGGCCAATGCCACCCGAACACTCAAGGCGATGACCAGGCGATTCGAGCTGCTGTCGTCCTTGACCAGGAAAAACAGGCCGCTGAACAGGCTGATCACCGTGGCAATCAGCATCAGGACGATGGCTGTTTTGAGCATGGGAAGAACTCCGGGGGACAGGCGATGCAGTTGAGTATAGCGATCGCAACGACTGACTTTGTGGCGCAGCCATGAAGCGCTTTCGCCCGGGCGTGATACCGACCGTGGTGGTGGCGTTGTTGCTGCCGTTGCTGGTTTCGCTAGGCTTCTGGCAATTGAGCCGGGGTGCCGAGAAAACCGCTCTGCTCACCAGCTACGCCGAACGCCGCGCGGCCGAACCGATGGCCAGCAGCGAACTGCTCAATAGCGCTGATCCGGCTTATCGCCGCGTGCATCTGCACGGTCAGTTCGATGCTGCGCACAGTTTGCTGCTGGATAACCGCCAGCGTAACGGCAAGGTCGGCGTCGAGTTGTTGCAACCCTTTCAGGATCAACGCACCGGATTGTGGCTGCTGATCAATCGCGGCTGGCTGCCGTGGCCGGATCGCCGCGTGCCCCCACAATTCACTACGCCCAGTGAAGCGTTGAATGTCGATGCCTGGGTCTACGTCGCCCCCGGCGCCACTTTTCAACTTCATGCCGATCCGGTCAGCAACACCTGGCCGCAAACCATCACTGCCGTCGAACCCGCCAAGCTGTGGAAAACCCTTGAGCGCGACGGCTTTACCTACGAATTACGCGCCGAACCCGGCCCGGCCAGCTACGAGGCCGATTGGCCGGTGGTCGCCATGGGCCCGGAAAAACACCTCGGTTACGCCGTGCAGTGGTTCGCCATGGCCACCGCCCTGCTCGGCCTCTACGTCTATTTTGGCTTGCACAACGCAAAGGAGAAACACCATGGGAACGGCCATGAATCCACCCAGCATGTCTGAGGCGAAACCTGCCGCCACCCGTCGTCGCGGGCGCATTCAGTTATTGCTGATTGTGCTTGGCGTGATCGGGCCGATGGTGCTCGCCACCGGCATGTACAAATTGCAGTTCTGGGTGCCAGAAGGTCGCAGCTATCACGGCGAACTGATCGGCAACGGCCAGACCCGCGCCGACCTCGGCGTGCAAGCGGAGGAAGAGCGCTGGCAGATACTGGTCACCGCACCGAAAGACTGCGCGGTGGACTGCCAGCAACTGGTGTATCTGGCGCGACAGATCCAGATCGGCCTCGGTCGCGATGCCGGCCGCGCAAGCCACGCCCTTGCTGCTGCGCAACCGGTGAGCGCTGATTACGACGCCAAGCTGAGCCGCGAATATCCGCAACTGCAACGCTACCCGCTGGACGCCGGTCTGTTCAGCAAGACAACCGGCGACAAAGCCACGCCGCAACTGTGGATCATCGACCCTCACGGCAATCTCGTACTGCGTTACGAGCCGAATGTAAAAGGCAAGGATCTGCTCAACGACCTGCGGCACCTGCTGAAACTGTCGAACATCGGATAAGGGCATCGTCATGGCCAAACCTGGATTTCGCCTCGCGCTGTTTGCCACCCTGCTGGCACTTATTGTGGTGCTGCTCGGCGCCTACACGCGCCTGACCCACGCCGGCCTCGGCTGTCCGGACTGGCCGGGCTGCTACGGGTTTATCAGCGTGCCGAAAAGCGAAGCCCAACTGGCCCATGCCGAACTGCATTACCCCGACTCGCCAGTGGAGGCGCACAAGGGCTGGAACGAGATGATCCACCGCTACTTCGCCGGCACCCTCGGCCTGCTCATTTCGATTCTGGCCGGACGCGCGTGGGTTAACCGTCGTCATCCGGGTCTGCCGTTGAAGCTGCCGTTGTTTCTGCTCGCGGTGGTGTTCGCGCAAGCGGCGTTCGGCATGTGGACGGTGACGCTCAAACTCTGGCCGCAAGTGGTCACCGGGCATTTGCTCGGCGGTTTTGCGACGTTGAGTTTGCTGTTTTTGCTGACCTTGCGACTGTCCGGCGTGCTGCCGGCACTGACCGTGCCCAAGCGTTTGCAGTATTGGGCGACAGCGGGATTGTTGTTGGTGATTGGCCAGATCGCGCTGGGTGGCTGGGTCAGTTCCAACTACGCGGCGGTGGCCTGCATCGATTTCCCGACCTGCCACGGGCAATGGCTGCCACCGGCAGATTTCGCCAATGGCTTTCACCTGACTCAACACATCGGCCCGAATTATCTCGGCGGACAACTCGACAGCGATGCACGTACGGCGATTCACCTGACTCATCGTATCGGCGCGCTGCTGGTGACGCTGGTGCTGCTCGGCCTCGCCTGGCAATTGAAAGTGGTTGGCATGACGCGGTTGGCCGGTCTTGTGTTGATCGCCCTCGCGGCGCAGATCACCCTCGGCATCAGCAACGTGCTGTTCCATCTGCCCCTGCCGGTGGCAGTCGCGCATAACGCTGGCGGCGCGGCGTTGCTGCTGACCATGGTGCTGGTCAATTACCACGCGCGCACCAGCCTGGTCCGGGTCAAACAACCGGTGCTCGCGCGCTGGCGCCTGAGCCCGCGCAAACACGCGGCCGCGCCTATCACCATAAAAGGAGAAACACCGTGGCGATTCTGATTGGCGAGCGCCCGCATCAGGCGATCTGGCGTGATTATCTGGAGCTGACCAAACCGAAAGTCGTGGTGCTGATGCTGATCACCTCGCTGGTTGGCATGTTCCTCGCGACCCGCGCCGGGGTGCCGTGGACGGTGCTGGTGTTCGGCAATCTGGGGATTGCCCTGTGTGCCGGTGGCGCGGCGGCGGTCAACCATGTGGTCGATCGGCGCATCGATGCGGTGATGGCGCGCACACACAAACGGCCATTGGCGGAAGGCCGGGTGTCGCCTGCGGCGGCGCTGACCTTTGCACTGGTGCTGGCGCTGCTCGGGCAGGCCTTGTTGCTGACCTTCACCAACCCGCTGACGGCTTGGCTGACCCTGGCTTCGCTGCTCGGTTACGCAGTGATCTACACCGGTTTCCTCAAACGCGCGACGCCGCAGAACATCGTCATCGGTGGCCTCGCCGGTGCTGCCCCGCCATTACTGGGCTGGACCGCAGCCACCGGCCACGTCAGCGCCGAACCGTTGTTGCTGGTGCTGATCATCTTCGCCTGGACCCCACCGCACTTCTGGGCGCTGGCGATTCATCGCAAGGAGGAATACGCCAAGGCCGACATCCCGATGCTGCCGGTCACCCACGGCGAGCACTACACCAAGGTGCACATTCTGCTCTACACCTTCGCGCTGCTGGCGGTGAGTCTGCTGCCTTACGTGATTCACATGAGCGGCATGCTCTACCTGATTTGCGCCCTCGCCCTCGGCGCAAGGTTTCTGCAATGGGCCGTGGTGCTGTACCGTGGCACTCGGCCGCACGCGGCGATCAACACCTTCAAGTACTCTATTTGGTACTTGTTTCTGCTGTTCATTGCCCTGCTCGTAGACCACTACTTACTGTTGAACCTATGACTCGAACCCAGAAAACCGTCTTCATCCTCGTCGCCGTGATCGCGCTGATCCTGGGACTTACCGTCAACAAAGTGCTGAGCGGCAAGGGCCAGGGCGACCCGACTGCGTTGATCGACGCCGGCATTATTCTGCTGCCGCAGAGCCGCAATCTGCCGGACGTGACGATGACCGATCAGGACGGCAAACCGGTGGCGATCAATGAGCTCAAGGGTAAGTGGAGTCTGCTGTTCTTCGGCTACACCTTCTGCCCGGACATCTGCCCGACCACACTGGCGCAACTGCGACAGATCAAGAGTGAACTGCCCAAGGACGCTGTGGACAAGTTGCAGATCGTGCTGGTCAGCGTTGACCCGAACCGCGATAACCCGAAGCAGTTGAAGCAGTATCTGGGCTACTTTGATCCGCAGTTCATTGGCCTGACGCCGAATTCGATCGAAGAGCTGCAGAAGGTGGCGAATGCGGTGAGTATTCCGTTTATTCCGGCGGATACGAGTAAGCCGAATTACACGGTGGACCATAGCGGCAATCTGGCGGTGATCGGGCCGGATGGCATGCAGCGTGGGTTTATTCGAGCGCCGTTGAACAATGCCAAATTGGTTGTGCAACTCCCGGTCATGCTTAACCGTAAGTGACAGTTTAAAAGCCAAGAGCCCCTCACCCTAACCCTCCCGAAACGTCGGACCGCCCAGAGGGAGAGGGGACTGAATGGGGGATGGTGAAGAAATACGCCGACCTGTAAGCGCTGTGCTGAATCCACAATCGCCAAGAACGTTCAGGTCGATGTGCTGTGTCGAATCCATGATCGACTGGATCTTTCAGGTCGATGTATGACGCCAGACACCTCGGTCGGCCCCCTCTCCCTCCGGGAGAGGGCTGGGGTGAGGGGCTGCTCCACAACAGCTCTAAAGCCAAACACCAGACACAAAAAAGGGGACGCACATGGCGTCCCCTTTTTCATTGCAGCCATCCAAATCAGAACGCTGGCAATACCGCGCCTTTGTACTTCTCGGTAATGAATTGCTTCACTTCCGGGCTGTGCAGCGCAGCAGCAAGTTTCTTCATCGCATCGCTGTCCTTGTTGTCCGCGCGGGACACAAGGATGTTCACGTACGGCGAGTCATTACCTTCAATCACCAGCGCATCCTTGGACGGATCGAGCTTGGCTTCCAGCGCGTAGTTGGTGTTGATCAGCGCCAGATCGACCTGGGTCAGCACGCGCGGGATGGTCGCGGCTTCCAGTTCACGGATCTTCAGGTCTTTCGGGTTGGTCGCGATGTCTTTGACGGTCGACAGGATGTTGGTCGGATCCTTCAGCGTGATCACGCCAGCCTTGGCCAGCAGCAACAGGGCACGGCCGCCGTTGGTGGCGTCGTTCGGGATCACCACGTTGGCACCGCTTGGCAGATCCTTCAGATCCTTGAGCTTGCTCGAGTAAGCGCCCAGCGGTTCCAGGTGCACACCGGTCACGGCGACCAGGCTGGTGCCTTTGGCCTTGTTGAACTCATCGAGGTACGGCTGGTGCTGGAAGAAGTTGGCGTCCAGACGCTTTTCCGCGACCTGTACGTTCGGCTGAATGTAGTCGGTGAAGACCTTGACCTTCAGATCCACGCCTTCTTTGGCCAGCGCCGGTTTCACGAACTCGAGGATTTCCGCGTGCGGCACTGGAGTGGCGGCAACGGTCAGGGTTTCGGCGTGGGCCGAGAATGCTGCAACGGCAGCAAAAGCAGCGATCAGTTTTTTCATTCAGCTAACTCCTTATGAGGCGCCCGTCTGGCGCCTGCCAGCGAATGGCCGGCTCATCTGTTCAATACAAAACCGCTTATTTGCGCGAGAAATGCACGACCAAACGGTCGCCCACCATCTGCAGCACTTGCACCAGAATCAACAGCAACACCACGGTGACGATCATCACGTCGGTCTGGAAACGCTGGTAGCCGAAGCGGATGGCCAGGTCACCCAGACCACCGGCGCCAACCACACCGGCCATTGCCGTGTAGGACACCAGTGTAATCGCCGTCACCGTAATCGCCGCGAAGATGCCCGGACGGGCCTCCAGCAGCAGGGCGTTCATGATGATCTGCCGCGTGGTCGCGCCCATCGACTGGGTCGCTTCGATGATGCCGCGATCGACTTCACGCAGCGCGGTTTCCACCAGACGCGCGAAGAACGGTGTGGCACCGACTACCAACGGCGGAATCGCACCGGCCACGCCCAGCGACGTGCCGGTGATCAGCACGGTGAACGGGATCATCACGATCAACAGAATAATGAACGGCAGCGAACGCAGGATGTTCACCGCCAGCGACATGAACGCGTAGAGGCCACGGTTTTCCAGCAACTGACGCGGGCTGCAGAGGAACAGCAACACGCCCAGCGGCAAGCCGAGCAACACGGTGAACAGCAGCGAACCACCGAGCATCAGCATGGTGTCACCGGTGGCCAGCCAGATTTCGTACCAGTCGATATTGGTGAAGAAACTGATCAGGTCTTCCATTAGCGCAATACCTCCATGTGAACGTCAGCGGCGGTGAAGCGGGCGAACGCCGCTTCCATGTCGCCACCGGTGACGGCGAGGGTCAATTGCCCGTAAGGAATGTCTTTGATGCGGTCGATACGACCGGCGAGGATGCTGTAGTCGACGCCGGTTTCCCGGGCGACGGTGCCGAGCAACGGCGCGTAGGTCGCTTCGCCCTGGAAGGTCAGACGCACGATACGGCCCGGCACGTGAGCGAAGTCATCACGTTGCTCGCTTTCGTCGATCTGCTCGCTTTCCTGAACGAAGCGCTTGGTGGTCGGGTGTTTTGGATGCAGGAACACATCGGCCACCGAACCTTGCTCGACGATCACGCCGGCGTCCATCACTGCCACCTGGTCGCAGACGCGACGGATCACATCCATCTCGTGGGTGATCAGGACGATGGTCAGTTTCAGCTCGCGGTTGATCTCGGCCAGCAGTTGCAGAACCGATGCGGTGGTCTGCGGGTCGAGGGCGCTGGTGGCCTCGTCGCACAGCAGAATTTTCGGCTTGGTTGCCAGTGCGCGAGCGATGCCGACGCGCTGCTTCTGGCCACCGGACAATTGCGCAGGATACTTCTTGGCATGGTCGGACAGCCCGACTCGCGCCAGCAACTCGGCGACGCGCTTGTCGATCTCGCTGCCCGACAGTTCGCCGGCCAGGGTCAGCGGCAACGCAACGTTGTCGGCCACGGTCTTGGAGGCGAGCAGGTTGAAGTGCTGGAAGATCATCCCGACTTGCTGACGGAAACGGCGCAGGCCGTTGGCGTCCAGCGCGGTGACTTCTTCGCCGTCGACGATGATCTTGCCGCCGCTGGAGTTCTCCAGGCGATTGATCAAACGCAGCAGGGTACTTTTGCCCGCGCCGGAATGACCGATCAGGCCGAACACTTGCCCGTTCTCGATAGAGAGACTGGTCGGGTGCAGCGCGGGAATATCCTTACCGGCGACGCGGTAAGTCTTATGGACGTTTTGAAACTCGATCACGTAGCGAACCTTGTGGGGCGCGTTAGAAAAGGATCAGCGGTTAGCCGGGCGCGCATTTTAGCCTGTCCGTATAGAGGTTCTTAGCATTTATTTCGCAATTAACCTTCGATTTGGCAATAACAAGATCAAAGGTCATAAAAAAGGAACGCCCCAAGTGCCTCATCAGTCACTAAGTAAGCGACTTGAAAACCCTGGGTGCCGTGCCCGGGAACCACTCAAGAGTCCCCGGCCAGCATCGGGGTCAACCGAGGAGTTTACGACTGATGAGCAAGAAGCCTACGACCGACAAAAGCCAGATGGCCGGAACCGATACCCCGGATCGTGCCAACACCAACGCCAAACTCGACAGCCTGGAGAAATTCCGCTCCGACGCCACTGGCCAGGCGCTGCGTACCAACCAAGGTGTGAAGATTGCCGACAACCAGAACACCCTCAAGGCCGGCCCGCGTGGGCCGTCGCTGCTTGAAGACTTCATCATGCGGGAAAAGATCACGCATTTTGACCATGAGCGGATCCCGGAACGCATCGTCCACGCACGCGGCACCGGGGCGCATGGTTTCTTTCAGGCCTACGAGAACCATTCGACGCTGACCAAGGCCGGGTTCCTACAGGATCCGGGGAAAAAGACACCGGTGTTCGTGCGCTTTTCCACGGTGCAGGGGCCGCGTGGCTCCGGCGACACCGTGCGTGACGTACGCGGTTTCGCGGTGAAGTTCTTCACCGATGAAGGCAACTTCGACCTGGTCGGCAACAACATGCCGGTGTTCTTTATTCAGGACGCGATCAAGTTTCCCGACTTCGTCCACGCGGTGAAACCCGAGCCGCACAATGAAATCCCCACTGGCGGTTCGGCGCACGATACCTTCTGGGATTTCGTTTCGCTGGTCCCGGAATCGGCGCACATGGTCATCTGGGCGATGTCTGACCGGGCGATCCCGAAAAGCCTGCGCAGCATGCAGGGCTTCGGCGTGCACACCTTCCGTCTGATCAACGCGGAGGGCAAATCGCGCTTCGTCAAATTCCACTGGCGCCCTACCGCCGGCACTTGTTCGCTGGTGTGGGACGAGGCGCAGAAGCTTGCCGGTAAAGACACCGACTACCACCGTCGCGACCTCTGGGAAGCGATCGAGATGGGCGATTACCCGGAATGGGAACTCGGCGTACAGATCATCGAGGAGGAAAACGAGCACGACTTCGATTTCGACATCCTCGACCCGACCAAGCTGATCCCCGAAGAAATCGTGCCGATCACGCCGCTCGGCAAAATGACCCTGAACCGCAACCCCGACAACTTCTTTGCCGAGACCGAGCAGGTCGCGTTCTGCCCTGGCCACATCGTGCCCGGCATCGACTTCTCCAATGACCCGCTGCTGCAAGGTCGGCTGTTTTCCTACACCGACACGCAAATCAGCCGACTCGGTGGGCCGAATTTTCACGAGTTGCCGATCAACCGGCCGGTGGCACCTTTCCACAATGGCCAGCGCGATGCGCAGCACCGCACGGTGATCGACAAGGGCCGCGCCTCGTATGAGCCGAACTCGATTGATGGTGGCTGGCCGAAAGAAACCCCGCCGGCCGCACAGGACGGTGGCTTTGAGAGCTATCCGGAACGCATCGACGCGAACAAGATCCGCCAGCGCAGCGAGTCGTTCAGCGATCACTTCTCTCAGGCAACGTTGTTCTTCAACAGCATGAGCGACCACGAGAAGGAGCACATCATCGCGGCCTATAGCTTCGAGCTGGGCAAGGTTGAACGCGAGTTCATCCGCGCGCGGGAGGTGAACGAGATTCTCGCCAACATCGATCTGGAACTGGCCAAGCGTGTGGCGGCTAATCTGGGCTTGCCGGCGCCTACCAAAGGCACAGTGGATGCGCGCAAGGTGTCTTTCGATCACTCGCCGTCATTGAGTCAGGCTAATTTGCTGCCAGAAAACATCAAAACCCGAAAAGTGGCGATTATTGCTGCCAACGGCGTCGATGGTGCGGCGATTGATGCAATGAAGAAGGCGTTGGCCGCTGAGGGTGCGCACGCCAAGTTGCTCGGCCCGACTTCTGCGCCGGTGAAAACCGCAGACGGCAAAACCCTGGCGGTGGATGCGTCGATGGAAGGCATGCCGTCGGTGATTTTTGACGCGGTGTTCGTGCCGGGTGGCGCGGCGTCGGTGAAGGCGTTGAGCGGCGACGGCGTGGCGTTGCATTACCTGCTGGAGGCGTACAAGCATCTGAAGGCGATTGCGTTGCACGGCGAGGCCAAGCAGTTGCAGGATCTGCTGAAACTGGAGGCGGATGACGGATTGCTGCAGGGCAAGGATGTGCCAGCGTTGACCAAGCCGTTCTTTGCGGCGATCGGGCAGCATCGGGTTTGGGCGCGGGAGCCTAAGGCGAAAGCCATTCCGGCTTAAGATCTTCGGGAATAGAAAGACCGCTTTCGCGAGCAGGCTCGCTCCCACAAGGGTTCTCCTATAAACACGAATTTTGTGTTCACTGGAGATCCCTGTGGGAGCGAGCCTGCTCGCGAAGCTTCTTAGGGTTTACGCGGGCTCAGAACCATCTGCGCCGGCACTGTGCGCACGGTCTGTTTCACGATCTTCAGATCAAAATCCGGGTTCAACTTCTTCACCCGCTTGGTCAGCAGAGTCGCCAGCCACGGATAGTCATCGGTGCGCGGTGCCTGAATGGTCACCCCACAGTCATAATTCACCACATCAGCGGCGATCGCATCGAGTTGACGACGAAGTTTGCGGCTATCGGTGATGTTCAGCGCAACCGTAGTGCTCTCAGCGGTCGGATCAATCACTTTGGCTTTCGGCTTGGCCTCGGCGGCCAGCAATGCAGCCTCAGCCTTTTCCAGCTCAGCCTTGCGCGCTTCAGTAATGGCACCGTTGACGCCACCGGTCAGCGCCGGCGCTTTCGGCATCAACGCGCGGGCACGGCTTAACGCCGTAGCGGCAGCATTCACATCGCCCTTCTGCAGCACGATCTGGCTGCGACGCAGATACGCTTCGGCCAATTGCCGCTGGTATTGCTCAAGGGATTGATCGTTGGGGGTTTCTTTCTGCAAAGCGGCCAACTGATCTTCGGCAGTGGCCAGCTCGCTGCTGGCCAGGCTTTGCTCCAGCTGTGCGATGGCCGTAGCTCGCGCATCGGGGACTTCGGCCACCGGCGGCGTGCTTTGGCAGGCGCCCAGTAGCACTGAAAATGCGACAAGGAGCAGATAACGGGAGGCGAACGGCTTCATTCCTGCGACTCTCTATTTGCGCAAAAAGCGGCCAAGTCTACACCCCACGACGGGGCAGAACAAAACTCAACAGAAACAGTGCGGCCGCCGTCACAACGATAGACGGCCCCGCCGGGGTGTCTTTGAACCACGACAGCGCCAGCCCGCCACACACGGCGAGCATGCCCAGCAGGCTTGCGCCCAGTGCCATCTGCTCCGGCGAGCGGGCGTGACGCTGTGCCGCAGCCGCCGGGATGATCAACAGTGAAGTAATCAGCAACACTCCGACGATTTTCATCGCCACCGCGATCACCACCGCGATCAACAGCATCAGCGCCATGCGCAGGCCCGCCACCGGCAGACCTTCAACCTTGGCCAGCTCTTCGTGCACGGTGATCGCCAGCAATGGCCGCCACAGTGTCACCAGCAATGCCAGTACAGCCGCGCTGCCACCGAGGATCCACGCCAGATCGGTCGGGCTGATCGCCAGCAGGTCGCCAAACAGATAGGCCATCAGGTCGATCCGCACTTCATGCATGAAGCTTAGTACCACCAAGCCGAGAGAGAGCGTGCTCGGTGCGAGAATTCCCAACAACGTGTCGGACGCCAGCGGTTGACGCTGTTGCAATGTGACCAGCAGCACCGCCAGCAACAGACAGCCTACGGTCACCGCAACGGTCGGGCTGACATCCAGCAGAAAGCCCAGCGCCACACCCAGCAACGCGGCGTGGGACAAGGTGTCGCCGAAATAGGCCATGCGCCGCCAGACCACAAACGAACCCAGCGGACCTGCAACGATCGCCAGCGCCAGACCTGCAAGCAGGGCATACAACAGAAAATCAGCCATGCTTGCAGTTGTCTCCGTGAACGTGAGGTTGGCCAATAACCGGCCCTTTGACCACCGAACCATGCAGGTCGTGAGCGTGGTCGTGATGGTGGTGATAAACCGCCAGGCTCTGCGCGTTCTTGCCGAACAGCTCGACGAACGCAGGATCGCCGCTGACCTGCTCGGGATGCCCGGAACAGCAGACATGACGGTTGAGGCAGACCACCTGGTCGGTGGTGCTCATCACCAGATGCAAATCGTGGGACACCATCAACACGCCGCAGCCATGGCGATCGCGCAGACGGGTGATCAGGCTGTACAACTCCGCTTGGCCGGCGACGTCGACACCCTGCACCGGTTCATCGAGCACCAGCAATTCCGGCTCGCGCAACAACGCGCGAGCGAGCAGCACGCGCTGCATTTCGCCGCCGGAAACGCTTTGCACCGGGCTATCGATGACGTGTTCGGCGCCGACTTCTTTCAGCGCAGCCAGCGCACGCGGGCGGTCAACGCCCGGAACCAGGCGCAGAAAGCGCAGCACCGACAACGGCAAGGTCGGATCGACGTGGAGTTTTTGCGGCATGTAACCGACGCGTAGCTTCGGCTTGCGCCAGACACTGCCGCTGTCAGGTTTCAGCAAGCCGAGCACGGCGCGCACCAGCGTGGTCTTGCCGGCGCCGTTGGGGCCGATCAGAGTGACGATCTGCCCCGGCTCGACGCTCAGCTCAATGTTGTCCAGCACAGCCTGCCCGGCAAACGTGACGGCGACCTGCTCCAGACGGATCAGCGCATTGCTCATCAAGCCCCCTGGCAACCGGAACACAGGCCGACGACTTCGACGGTCTGCGCTTCGACGATGAAACCAACGTCTTTGGCGCTGTTGATGATCGCGTCGCTGATCACTTTTTGCTCAAGCTCGATAGCAGCGTGGCAATCGCGGCAGATCAGGAATTGGCCCTGATGCGCGTGTTCCGGGTGTACGCAGCCAACGAAGGCGTTGAGCGAGGAGATGCGGTGTACCAGGCCGTTTTCCAGAAGGAAATCCAGCGCGCGGTACACGGTCGGCGGCGCGGCGCGGCGGCCGTCCTGCTCGCTCAACACGGCAAGAATGTCGTAGGCGCCCAGCGGTTTGTGGCTCTGCCACACCAATTCCAGCACCCGGCGGCGCAACGCGGTCAGGCGCAAGCCTTTCTGGGCGCACAAGGTATCGGCCTCGGACAAAGCACTGTGCACGCAATGAGAGTGGTCGTGGGGACGGCTGGCAATCGGTGTAATAGGCATGGGCGGCGACGAGTTTTGATAGAGACGTTATTATGTTACCCGTTCTCGCCTCCTTGAGTGGTCATCGTGTCCCGACTTTTTTCTGTTTTTGTGGCTTTTGTCGCCAGTTTTCTGCTGATCGGTTCGGCTCAGGCCGAGGTCAAAGTCCTCACCAGCATCAAACCGTTGCAGTTGATTGCAGCAGCCGTGCAGGACGGCGTGGCGATTCCCGAAGTGCTGCTGCCGCCGGGTGCTTCGCCACACAATTACGCCCTGCGGCCATCCGACGTACGGAAGGTGCAATCGGTGGATCTGCTCTACTGGATCGGCCCGGACATGGAAGGCTTTCTGCCGCGCGTGTTGAACGGTCGGACGCTGCCGAGCGTCGCGGTGCAGGATCTGCCAGGAATGAAACTGCGGCGTTTCGCTGAGGACAGCCACTCCCACGCCGAAGAGGCTGACGAGCATGATCACGATCACCGTCCTGGCACGCTCGATGCGCATTTGTGGTTGTCGCCGGTCAATGCGCGGGTGATTGCCGACAAGATGGCCGCTGACCTCAGCGCCGTTGATCCGGCGAATGCTGAGCGTTATCAGAGCAATGCCAAGGCGTTTGATGAGCGTCTGGACGCATTGGATCAGCGTTTGAAGAAGCGTCTGGCCAGCGTTGAAGGCAAGCCGTACTTCGTCTTTCACGAGGCGTTTGATTACTTTGAAGAGGCTTACGGCCTGAAGCATGCCGGCGTGTTCAGCGTGGCCGCCGAAGTGCAGCCGGGCGCGCAACATGTCGCGGCGATGCGCAAGCGCTTGCAGGAAGTCGGCAAGACGTGTGTGTTCAGTGAGCCGCCGTTGCGGCCGCGTTTGGCCGAAACCTTGGTTGCAGGTTTGCCGGTGAAACTGGCGGAGCTGGACGCGTTGGGCGGGTACACCCCGGCTACGGCTCAGGGCTATGAGCAAGTGCTGGAGAAGTTGGGTAACGATATGGCGGGCTGCCTGGAATCGCTTTAAGGCTGATTCGGCTTCGCCTCAATCGCGAGCAGGCTCACTCCTACAAGAGATCACCTAACCCCTGTAGGAGTGAGCCTGCTCGCGATGCTTTTAAAGGGCGAAAGGTAACGGTGTGTGAACCTGCTGCCGCTGCGCCAAGCGCTGCTCAAACTCCTTGGGATCGTGAATCAACACATCCTGCCCGGCAAACTGCTCCGCCGCGATCAACCGCGACAGCCAGAACCGCACGCAGGCCACGCGCAGCATGGTCGGCCACAACTCGGCCTCCGCCGCCGTAAACGGTCGCAGCGCCGCATAGGAACCAAGGAATGCGCGGGCTCGCGGCCCATCGATCAGACCGTCCTCGTCCGAACACCAGTCGTTCAACGCAATCGCCACGTCATACAGCATCGGCCCCGAGCAGGCGTTGTAGAAGTCGATCAGCCCGGTCAGGTGCGTGCCTTCGAACATAGCGTTGTCGCGAAACAGGTCGGCGTGAATGTTGGCCCGAGGCAGCGCGAGGATCTTCTCTTTGCGCTCGGTGATTTCATCCAGCGCCTTTTGCAGCAAGGCACGCGGCTCATCGCTCAGGTGCGAGAGCAACTCGTTGCCCTCCTCCAGCATCCAGTCGAGGCCACGATCAGTCTTGCGCTTGATCATGCGCTCGCCCTGGGTCGCCAGATGCAGATGCGCCTGCAACTCGCCGACCTGCGCGCAATGCTGAGCATTGGCGACTTTGATGTGCTTGCCGGACAGCCGCGGTTGCAGCAGCGCCGGTTTGCCCTTCAGCTCACGCAATGCCACGCCGTCAGTGGTGCGCAGCGCGTACGGCACCGGCAGATCGGCTTCGTGGAGCACATCGAGCAGGTCGATGAAAAACGGCATCTCCTGCACCGGGCCGCGCTCGACCAGAGTCAGGACGAATTCGCCCTGCTCCAGGCTGATAAAGAAATTGGTGTTTTCGCTGCCGGCGGCGATCCCCTGGAAATCAAGCAGACGGCCAAGCCCGTAAGGGGCGAGAAAGGTTTCCAGCTCGGGCCGAGCCAGGGGAGTGAACACAGACATGGTCAAAAACTGCTCAGTTCAGGCGTCGCGGTCAGGCGACGCCGATTAAAAGTCGGGAAACTTACTTCCAGGTAAAGATTTCCCACGACGGAATCAGCATATCCGGCTGGTCGGAGCGAATGTAGTTCGCGTCCGTACCATCGGCGCGCACCAGGAAATACGGTTTGCCACCCTTCGGAGTGACCTTGATCGCATAGACGAAACCACTGCGACTGTATTCCTGGATAACCTTGTCGCCTTCCGTGTGCGTGTTGATAGTAACTTCCGGCTCCGACGCGGGCGCATCATCCGCCGCCATCGCGGCCAACGGTGAGGCAGCAATCAGACCGACCAGCAGCAAGCGATTTAACGTACGCATGATAACCTTGTCCCTTTGTCGTCAACGGTCCCGCTATTCTAGCGCCGGACCCGCCGAAAAGGTTGATCCTGCTCATGAGCCAAGCCCCCCTCGTCCTGGTGGACGGTTCGTCTTACCTGTACCGCGCGTTTCACGCGCTGCCACCACTGACCACCTCCAAAGGCCTGCCGACCGGTGCGGTCAAAGGCGTGCTGAACATGCTCAAGAGTCTGCGCAAGCAGTACCCGGACAGCCCGTTCGCCGTGGTGTTCGACGCCAAGGGCGGGACATTTCGCGATGAAATGTACGCCGAATACAAAGCCAATCGCCCGAGCATGCCCGACGACATGCGCGTGCAGATCGAGCCGCTGCACCAGAGCGTGATCGCCCTCGGTTTCCCGCTGCTGTGCGTGGAAGGCGTCGAGGCTGACGATGTGATCGGCACCCTGGCGCGCAGCAGCGCGGCGGCGGATCGCCCGGTGATCATCTCCACCGGCGACAAGGACATGGCGCAACTGGTCGATGGCCACATTACTTTGGTCAACACCATGTCCGGTAGCTCGATGGACGTGGAGGGCGTTAAGGAGAAATTCGGCGTCGCTCCGGAGCAGATCATCGATTATCTGGCGCTGATGGGCGATTCGTCCGACAACATTCCGGGCGTTCCCGGCATCGGCCCGAAGACTGCGTCCGGCCTGTTGGTCGGCGTCAACGGCGGCCTCACCGAACTGTACGCCAATCTCGACATCGTCCCGACCCTGCCGATTCGCGGCGCGAAAACCCTGCCGGCCAAGCTCGAAGAGCACAAGGAGATGGCGTTCCTCTCCTATCAACTGGCGACCATCAAGGTCGACGTGCCGCTGGACGTCGAACTCGATGATCTGCAGATGGGCGCCGAAGACCCGGCCAAGCTCTACGAACTGTACTCGCTGCTGGAATTCAAAAGCTGGATCAACGATCTCGATCGCGACGCCAAACGTCTGGAACTGAGCGCAGCCAGCGAACCTTCGCTGGCCGGCGATCTGTTCAGCGCACCAGCGGAAGAAGCGCCTGCCGCTCCCGCCGAAGCTGCGTACGAAACCATTCTCGATCAGGCACGGTTTGACGTCTGGCTGGAAAAACTCAACAACGCCAAGCTGTTCGCCTTCGACACCGAAACCACCGGCATCGACGCGCAGCAGGCGCAACTGGTCGGCCTGTCGTTCGCCGTGCAGGCCAACGAAGCCGCGTACATTCCGCTGACCCACTCCTACATCGGCGTGCCGGAACAGCTGGATCGCGACACCGTGCTGCGCGCACTCAAGCCGATTCTCGAAGACCCGAGCAAGCTCAAGGTCGGCCAGCACGCCAAGTTCGATATGAATATTCTGGCCAACTGCGCCATCGGCGGCGATCAGAGCCAAGGCATCAACGTGCGCGGCATCGCCTTCGACACAATGCTTGAGTCCTACGTGCTCAACTCCACCGCCACCCGCCACGACATGGACAGCCTCGCGCAGAAGTACCTGGATCACACCACCGTGAGTTTCCAGGACATCGCCGGCAAAGGTGCCAAGCAGCTGACCTTTGACCAGATTGCGCTGGAACAGGCCGGGCCGTACGCCGCTGAAGACGCTGATATCACCCTGCGCCTGCACCAGACGCTGTTCGAAAAACTCAGCGCGATCCCGAGTCTGGCCAGCGTTTTGACCGATATCGAGATTCCGCTGGTGCCCGTTCTCGCCCGCATCGAGCGCCAAGGCGCGTTCGTTGACGCTGAGTTGCTCGGCATTCAGAGCATCGAACTGGGCAACAAAATGGTCGCGCTGGAGCGCGAAGCGTTCGAGATCGCCGGGGAAGAATTCAATCTTGGCTCGCCGAAGCAACTGGGCGTGATTCTTTACGAGAAACTCGGCCTGCCGGTACTGAAGAAGACCGCCAAGGGTCAGCCGTCCACTGCTGAAGAAGTGTTGGCGAAACTCGCTGAAGACGATCACCGCTTGCCGAAGGTGCTGATGGAGCACCGCTCGATGAGCAAGCTGAAAAGCACCTACACCGATCGCCTGCCGGAGCAGATCAATCCGCGCACCGGGCGTGTCCACACCTCGTATCATCAGGCTGTGGCGTCGACCGGTCGCTTGTCCTCCAGCGATCCAAACCTGCAGAACATCCCGGTGCGCACCGCTGAAGGTCGACGCATTCGTCAGGCGTTCGTCGCGCCAAAGGGCTACAAACTGCTGGCGGCGGACTATTCGCAGATCGAACTGCGGATCATGGCGCACCTGTCCAAGGACGAAGGCCTGATGAATGCCTTCCGCAACAATCTGGACGTGCACACCGCCACCGCTGCCGAAGTGTTCAAGGTCGAACTCAACGAAGTGACCTCCGCCCAGCGCCGTGGCGCCAAGGCGATCAACTTTGGCCTGATCTACGGCATGGGCGCGCAGAAGCTCGGCAAGGACATCGGCGTCGATACCAAGACCGCCAAGGCTTACATCGATACCTACTTCGCCCGTTATCCGGGGGTTCGCGAATACATGGATCGCACCCGCGCGCAGGCAGCGGATCAGGGTTATGTCGAGACGTTTTTCGGTCGTCGTCTGTACCTGCCGGAGATCAACTCTAACAAGCCGCAGGAACGCGCCGCTGCCGAGCGCACAGCGATCAACGCGCCGATGCAGGGCACGGCTGCCGACATCATCAAGAAAGCCATGGTGGCGGTGGATAACTGGCTGGCGACATCCGGGCTGGACGCCAAAGTCATCCTGCAGGTGCACGATGAACTGGTGCTGGAGGTTCGTGAGGATCTGGTCGAACAAGTCAGTGCCGAGATTCGCGTGCACATGAGCGAGGCGGCGAAACTGGATGTGCCGCTGCTGGTCGAAGTGGGTGTGGGCAACAATTGGGATGAGGCTCACTAAGGCTTTTGAACACGGTTTGCCGCGACCTTTTGTCGCGGCAACGCCAGTAAAACCTGCTTATTTCGAAAAGCGCTTGGGATTATTCCAAAGCTTTTTGAAAAAAATCTGAACTAATCTGGAAGGACACCACTCAGAGTTACTGAATGGCTGGTGAAGCCCTTCGATGCTCCTATGTTGTGTTAAGTGTTGGCAGATATCTGAACCCCGCCCTAGCGGTTCGGAACTTAAACCCCGGAATTTCTCCCTCCCCAATGAAATCCGGGGCTTTTTTTGCCCAAAAATCGGCTGTAGCGCGGCCATGCTGCGTTAAAGGCGCTACTCAAAATGCTCATTTAGATCCCCTAAACTCCGCTTTTGAGCATCACCTTTGCCTTGCCTGACCACACTACAACCAATTTTTCCCAATCCCGACTTACTCGGCTGCCGCCTCGGCGCTTTTGTCTGCCAGTTCCATCCAGCCGGCCAGTACAGTGTAGGCCTCTTCCAGGCCCATGCGTTTTGGCGCGGAGAACAGCTGGATGGTGACCAGGTCGCCCCAACCCTTGCGGATTTCCGACTGCACTTTGAGCAGGGTGTTCTTGGCTGCGCCGTAGGTCAGTTTGTCGGCCTTGGTCAGCAGGATGTGCATCGGCATGCCGGCCGCAACGGCCCAGTCGAGCATCAGCAGGTCGAAGTCGGTCATTGGATGACGGATGTCCATCATCAGAATCAAACCCTTCAAACTCTCGCGGCCACCGAGGTAAGCCTCAAGGTGACGCTGCCAGTGCATCTTCAGCGGGATCGGTACTTTTGCGTAACCGTAGCCCGGCAGGTCGACCAGACGGCGATCTTCGTCTAGCTTGAAGAAGTTCAACAGCTGTGTGCGACCCGGGGTTTTCGAGGTACGCGCCAGGCTGGCGTGAGTCAAAGTGTTCAGCGCGCTGGATTTGCCGGCGTTGGAACGACCGGCGAACGCTACTTCGAAGCCTTCGTCGTCAGGGCATTGATCGACTTTGGCGGCACTGAGCATGAACGTGGACTGTTGGCACAGGCCGAGGATGGGATTCTTGAGTTGCATGGGATTTCCGATGTGGGCGGCGCCGGGATTGGGCGCGGAACGCGGTGTCGCTTCCGTTTCAGTGACGCCAGTATATAATGCCGCAGATTTTGTGTGTGCTTTGTCCCAGCGTAGGATGAAGTTCACGAGAGCGACAGACCTTGATTGCGCATTAGAACGCAGAACGCTCTCAACCCTGAAAAGGTCGTTTTATGACGAAATGGCTGCTGGCTGCCGGAGTCTTGATGCCGCTTTACAGCGCACAGGCTACACAGGATCCGGAAGCTGTGTACAACCGTGTTTGTGGTGCCTGTCATTCCGGCCAACTACCCATGGCGCCCGAAAGAGGCGATCAGGAAGCTTGGACGCCGAGGTTGGCGAAAGGTATGGAGACGCTGGTGCAACACGTGACCCAGGGTTTCAAGGCGATGCCGCCGCGTGGTTTGTGCATGGACTGCAGTGCCGAGGATTACCAAGCCATCATCCTGTGGATGAGCGAGTAAACCCGGTCCATAACTTAACCCTTAGCCGTAGTTGGATTAGCTGATGAACAAATTGATCGTGAGTCTGCTGTTGACCGTGGGAATCTCAGGCTTCGCCCATGCTGCCGGTGATGCCGCAGCAGGCCAGGCAAAAGCCGCCGTATGCGGAGCCTGTCATGGCCCGGACGGGAACAGCATGGCGCCAAACTTTCCGAAACTGGCCGGTCAAGGTGAACGCTACCTGACCAAGCAACTGCACGACATCAAGTCGGGCAAACGCACCGTTCTGGAAATGACCGGCTTGCTGACCAACCTGAGCGATCAGGACCTGGCCGACATCGCCGCCTACTTCGCCAGCCAGAAAGGCAGCGTCGGCGCCGCCGATCCGAAGATCGTCGCTCGCGGTGAAGCGCTGTTCCGTGGCGGCAACCTGGCCAAGGGCCTGCCAGCCTGCACTGGCTGCCATTCGCCGAATGGCGCTGGCAACGCCGCCGCCGGGTTCCCGCAACTGGGTGGCCAACACGCTCAATACATCGCCAAGCAGCTGACCGATTTCCGCAAGGAAGAAGGTGGCCGCACCAACGACGGCGACACCATGACCATGCAGACCATCGCCAAGCGCCTGAGCGACGAAGATATTGCTGCGGTCTCCAGCTACATTCAAGGTCTGCACTAAGAGCATTTGGCAGCGATAGATCTCGTGCAACGTTAACGCTCGATTAATCCGTCGCAGCAAGTATAAAAAGGGTGGCTTTGGCCGCCCTTTTTTGTGGCCGCTGCCGTTACACTACAGAACTCATGCCCGCCAGGATCTGTCTGAAAACAGGTCGCGCGAGGCGACCCAAATTGTCCAGGAGTAAAGCATGCGTAATCTGATCATCAGCGCCGCCCTCGTCGCTGCCAGCCTGTTCGGCGTGACCGCTCAAGCCGCCGAAGCCCCAGCCGCCCCTTACGTGGAACTGGCCAACCCGGTACCGGTTGCAGAGCCTGGCAAGATCGAAGTGGTCGAGCTGTTCTGGTACGGCTGCCCGCACTGCTACGCGTTTGAACCGGTGATCAACCCGTGGGTTGAAAAACTGCCATCCGACGTCAACTTCGTGCGTATCCCGGCGATGTTCGGCGGCCCGTGGGACGCTCACGGCCAGATGTTCCTGACCCTGGAAGCGATGGGTGTCGAGCACAAGGTTCACAACGCCGTGTTCAACGCAATCCAGAAAGAACACAAGAAGCTGACCGACAAGAACGACATGGCTGACTTCCTCGCCACTCAAGGCGTGGACAAGGACAAGTTCCTCGCCACCTTCGACTCGTTCGCCATCAAAGGCCAGATCGTCAAGGCCCGTGAACTGGCCAAGAAGTACGAAATCACTGGCGTGCCAACCATGATCGTCAACGGCAAGTACCGCTTTGACATCGGCTCTGCCGGTGGTGCCGAGCAGGCGCTGAAACTGGCTGACCAACTGGTTGCCAAAGAGCGAGCGGCAACCAAGGCTGATGTCAACTAAGCGCGGCAACCGCCATGCGCCGCTGGAAGTCTGAACGCATCGTTGGCCTGCATGATCCGCAGGTCAACGAGCATCACCTGGAGTCCACGGGCCTGCCCGCAGACCAGCGTCTGCGTTTGCTCAGTTTCAATATCCAGGTGGGCATCAGCACCGAGCGTTATCGGCATTACCTGACCCGTAGCTGGCAGCACCTGCTGCCGCACAACGGCCGCTCAGGCAATCTGCAAAAGATCGGCGACCTGCTCGGCGACTTCGATCTGGTCGCGCTGCAGGAAGCCGATGGCGGCAGCCTGCGTTCGGGCTACGTCAATCAGGTCGAACATCTGGCGCAGCTCGGCGCCTTCCCTTATTGGTATCAACAACTCAATCGCAACCTCGGTCGACTGGCCCAGCACAGCAATGGCGTGCTCAGTCGCCTGAAACCGTGGGCGATCGAGGATCACCCGCTGCCCGGTCCGAAAGGTCGCGGCGCGATTCTGCTGCGCTTCGGCGAAGGTCCGGAGGCGTTAGTGGTGGTGATGATGCATCTGGCCCTTGGCGCGCGAACCCGCAGCCTGCAACTGGCCTATATTCGTGAGCTGATCGGTGGCTATAAACACCAGGTGTTGATGGGCGACATGAACACCCATGCCAGCGATCTGCTGCAACATTCTCCGTTACGCGATCTCGGCCTGCTGGCCCCGCAGGTGGAAGCGACATTCCCCAGCTGGCGTCCTCAGCGTTGCCTTGATCATATTTTGCTCAGCCCGACCCTGACCCTGGAAAAGGTCGAAGTGCTGGCACAACCAATTTCCGATCACCTGCCGGTCGCGGTAGAGATTCGTCTGCCGGGTTCGCTCACGGCCGATGCATTGCCCGCGTTGAGTCCTGCCCCTCGCGGAACCCCTGAATGAGCGACGACGCCCAGCGCTGGAAAGAGAAGTACCTCAAAAGCATCGAACAGCAAGACAAGCTTGAACGGCGCTGGGCCGCCAGGCTCGACTTGCTGCGGCGCGGTCTGGTGCGCAGCACGCTAGCGGCTGAAGGCACCGACAAAGTCGTCGATCAGTGCATGAAAGAGATGCGCGACGTGGTGCGCACCGACGACATGGACGCCGGCCTCGCCGCCCTGTTGCCGCGCTTGGAAAAAGCCGTGCTCGATTCCGAGCAGCGCCGCGAAACCCGCATCGATCAAGTCAGTACCGCGCTGACATCGCTGGTCACTCAGTTGCAGGCTTTGCCGTTGCCGCGTGAAGTCGCTCAGCCACTGAAGAAATTCGCCAAACAACTGGATAGCCGCGTCGGTTCGGCGCGGGAAATGCCCCTGTTGCTGAGTGAACTCAGCGGCTTGCAGGGCAAGGCTTTGAGTCAGCTGGAAACGCCAGCCGAACCGGGACGCCCAGGATTGTTGCAGCGTTTGTTTGGTAGCCGTGACAGCGAAGAAGCGCTAGCGACACAATCCCCCGCGCAGGTTCCAGCCTCGCCGCCAGAGCAACCACTGGCTGCACCGTCAACCACAGCGGAAACCGCACAGCTCGCGCCTGTCGCGGCGGCTGAGCCGGTACCGGCAGCGCCTGCCAGCGAAGCACTTGCGCCTGTTGTCGAACCACCCACGCCAGCCGCTCCAGCCCAGTTGGAACCGGCAAATGTAGTGGCCTTCGTACCGCCAACGGTCATCAGCGAAGTTATCAGTGAACCGCTCGAACCGGAGGCAGAGCGCTTCAAGCCGGAGCCTGTTTTCGCCCCCGCTTCAGCGCCGGCTCAAGCGCCGATCACCGCTGAGGCGGTCAATCCTGATGAACTGATCCACCCCGGTGATCCATCACCACCGATCATCGACAGCCTGCCCCTGCCCGAACCGATTGCTCAGGCGCTGGCCGCCATTGACCCGGAACAGCCCGAGCACGACATCCTGTTCGCCCTGCCGGACACCCCGGAGCCGTCTTACAGTTCCGTGGCCAAGCACATCGAAGACACCCTGATCGGGCTGCTCGACGACCTGACTCTGCCGGAACGCCACCGCCCGCAAGCCGAAGCCATGCGTGAGCGGCTAAAACACGGTTTGAACTGGTATGAACTGATCCCGATTCTCGACGATCTTGCAACGTTGATGCTGGCGATCACCGATAGCGGCCAGCACGAATTCGAAGCCTATCTGCAACAACTCAATGAACGCCTCGAAGCGTTTCAGAGCAATCTGCAAGCCGCCAGCGAGGGCCATGCCGACAACAGCTCGGCGGCGAAAGCCATGGACACGCAGATCCGTGAGCAAGTCGACGGCCTGCAGACCAGCGTGCAGGAAGCGGCGGATCTGGAAGACCTCAAGCACGTGCTGGAAAACCATCTTGAAGGCCTGCTCGGCACCATGGACCAGCACCAGAAGCAGCGCGACGCCCGCGAGCAGGAAGTCGCCACGCGGCTGAAAAGCCTGTCCGAACGCGTGGCGCATATGGAGCAGGAAGCCCAGGGTTTCCGCGAACATCTTGAAGTACAACGGCAGAAAGCACTGATCGACCCGCTCACCGGCCTGCCGAACCGCGCCGCGTGGAGCGAACGCCTTGAGCATGAAATCAAGCAGTGGCAACAGCACGGCAACACGCTGAGCCTGGCCATGCTCGACCTCGATCATTTCAAGCGGATCAATGACAACTACGGCCATCTGGCCGGCGACAAGGTGCTGAAAATCATCGCCACCGTACTGCGCAAGCGTCTGCGCGGCGGCGATTTCATCGCCCGTTTCGGCGGTGAGGAATTCGTTCTTTTGATGCCGGCGACGCCGCCAGCGGTCGGCGCAAAACTGCTGGAAACCCTGCGCGCCGCTATCGAAGCCTGCCCGTTCCACTTCAAGGGTGAACGAGTGACCATCACCCTCTCCATGGGACTGGCGACATTCCGTGCCGGAGAACACAGCGATCTTGTATTGAAAAGAGCCGATCAGGCGTTGTACCGGGCGAAAAATGCGGGGCGCAACAGGGTCGAGCTGGGCTGAGCAAATTGTTCCATTTTGTTTAAATCCGCCCACTGACCGTCAAGACGCAAGGCAGTACGTTACACTGTTGCATTACTGTCTTGCGTGTACTGTCCTCTGCCATGAAATTCTTTGCCCTCCTCGCGTCGCTGCTCGTTCTGGCCGGTTGTGCCAGCGCCCCGCGTTACGACACTAGCCATCCTTCAGCCAATTACGACAGCCGTATCCAGTTCGTGATCGTCCACTACACCTCGGCGTCGCTGGAACGCTCGCTGCAACTGCTGACCCATGGCGAAGTCAGCAGCCATTACCTGATCGGCGACGACAAGAGCGGCACCATCTACAAGCTGATGGAGGAAAACCAGCGCGCCTGGCACGCCGGCGAAAGCCAATGGCAGGGCCGTACCTGGCTTAACTCAAGCTCGATCGGTATCGAAATCGTCAATCCGGGCTTCAAGGACACCCCGACCGGCCGTCTGTGGTATCCGTACAGCGAAGCGCAGATTCAATCGTTGATCGTCCTGCTCAAGGACATCAGCAAGCGCAACGGCATCAGCCCGCGCCACATCATTGGCCATAGCGACATCGCGCCATTGCGCAAACTCGATCCGGGCCCGTTGTTCCCGTGGAAACGTCTCGCCGCCGAAGGCTTGGGCGTATGGCCGAACGAACAGGCAGTAGCGCGCCAGCAAATGCTGTTCAACAGCAGCGAACTGCCGAGCATCAGCTGGTTCCAGGCACAGTTGGCGCACTTGGGTTATGACACACCGCAGACCGGTGAGCTGGACGTTGCCACACGCCACGTCCTCGCCGCCTTCCAGATGCACTTCCGCCCTTCGCGCTTCGACGGCACGCCGGATGCACAAACGGCAGCGTTGTTGCTGGTACTCAATCAGACAAAATAATGACGCCCGCCCGACGGTCAGGGCGAAATTGCAATCAGCAGCTATAACTCATTGGTAATTCTTCGGATATTCCATGATGGTTGCTACCCGAGAGACGCTGCGTAGCTGGTTTTATCGCCCCTGGTTTTTGGCGATGATCGCGGCTGTCCTCAGTGCCAGCCTGCTGATCGCCGGCGGTATGTTCGTGGCGATGCGTCAGGTCGAGCAAAACGAAAGCCAGCAAATGAACGCACAAGGCGAACGTTTTCTGGCCCGCCTCGAACAATTGTTTGGCCAGTTGCGTGAAAGTCTCGATGACCTGGAAGCGCAGCCCTTGCGCAGTTGTGACGATGAAATGATCGCCACCCTGCAGCAAGTTACCTTCAACTATCGCTTCGTCTATGAAGCGGCTTACATGGACGCCTCGCGGATCTGCTCCAACCGTCCGCGCCAGGAAGGTCTGTCAGTGGTCCGCGCGCCAGATATCAAAGGCCCGACCTACAGCTATTGGCTGAACACCACCACCGAACCTGATGAAAACCGCGCGGCGCTGATGCTGGGGCGCGGCAATTTCCGCGTGGCCACCTCGCGCGGGCATCTGACCGACATGGTCGATTTGTCCCCCGGTAGCAGCCTGCTGGTGGTGCTCGATCATGGCACCCGTGCTATCCCGGTGCTTGGCACGGCGCAAGCCTGGCCACCCACGGAACACTGGCCACCGAAAAGTCGCGATGCCCTGCAAGTTACGCAAACCCGGCTGATCTACCGCATGCCCACGGATAATCCGGAGTATCAGTTGGTGCTGATCACACCCAGAACCGGCATGCACATTCCGGCTGTCTGGTGGTGGATCATCCCGGCGTGTCTGCTGCTCGGCGCCTTTGTCGGATTTTTCGTGTTCTTACTGGTGCGCCAGCGTCAGTCTCTGGATGCCGAACTACACGGTGCAATTCGCCGTGGCGAGCTGCAGGTGCTCTATCAACCGATCTTCGACCTCGACAGCCGCAACTGCGTCGGTGCCGAGGCCCTGCTGCGCTGGCGCCGCCCCGACGGTACGCTGACCAGCCCTGACCTGTTCATCCCCATGGCAGAAAACACCGGGCAGATCCGGCAGATGACCGACTTCGTCCTGCAGCGCCTGCTGGAGCAACTGGGCCAGTTGCTGCGCGCCAATCCGCAGCTATACATCTCGGTCAACCTGGCAGCCTGCGACGTGATGGTGCCGCGCATCGGCCAGGTCATGGCGCGGCTGCTCACCCTGCATCGCGTGGCGGCGCGGCAGATTGCCTTCGAGGTCACCGAGCGTGGCTTGATTGATGTGGTAGTGGCGCGGGAAAACCTGCAAGCCTTGCGCAACGTTGGCCATCAGGTGTTGATCGACGACTTCGGCACCGGCTATTGCAGTCTCGCCTACTTGCAAACCTTGCCAGTGGACTGCTTGAAGATCGACAAAGCATTCATTGATGCACTGGGCCATGACGCGGCCAGCAGCGGCGTCGCCCCGCACATCATTCACATGGCTCAGGCGCTGGATTTGAAAGTGATTGCCGAAGGCATCGAGCTCGAATCCCAAGCGCAACTGCTCAGCAGCGAGGGCGTGAAGTTCGGTCAGGGCTGGTTGTTCGCCCATGCGCTAAGCGCGGTGCAATTCATCGAACTGATCACCCGTGGCCGGCGCCTTGCCGGTCGACGCATGGATGATGAAGCCTAGACAGCGAGCGCCATATAAAACTGCGTGCCCTGCCCCGGCCGTGAGTAAACGCCCATACGACCACCATGCAACTGGACGATTTCCTTGCACAACGCCAGGCCCAAACCGGCACCGCCCTTCTTGCGCCCTACCTGCACGAAAGGTTCGAAGATCCGCCCCTGCTGGCCGTAGGCAATGCCTTCGCCGTTGTCTTCGACGCTGATAATCAGCCGCTCGCCATGCCGACGTGCCTGCAAGCGGATCTGACCGTCGCGGGCGGTATGGCGCAAGGCGTTGTCGATCAGGTTATCCAGCACGCGATCGAGCTGTGCCTGATCGGCCTGCAAACGTGGCAACGGTCCCTGCACTTCGACATGCAGGGCGATGCCCTTGGCCGCCGCCGAATCGGCAAAGCGCAGTTGCGCCTGCTCCAGCAAATCCTCGATGGAGCATGGTGCCAGCGTGAGTTTCTGCAGGCCGTTCTGATAACGCGAGAAGTTGAGCAAGTCGTTTATCAACTGCATCAAGCGCTGCATCTCTTCGTTCACGGTGTCGAGCAAATCGGCTTCACGCGATTCCGGGGCGTACTTCGCTCGTTCGCGGAACAGCCCGAAGGCCATGTGCATGCCGGTGACCGGCGTGCGCAGCTCATGGGAAGCGCGCAAGACGAATTCGCTGCGCACCCGCTCGAAGGCGCGTTGCTCGGTCACGTCATGCAAGACCATCACCGCGCCAAGGATATGCCCCTGCGTGTGGCTGACCGGCGTCAGGCTGTAGGTCAGCAAACGAGATTCGCCGTCGACCTCGATGCTCAGGTCTTCCGGTGCGCGCTCAAGCGAGCCACCGCGCAACACCAGTTGCAACTGCGCATCCAGCTCCGGCCGCTCCAGCGCGGTGCCCAAGCCTTGGCCGAGGCGATCATCGTCCCAACCCAACTGGCGCTGAGCCACCGGATTGAGGTGTTCCAAATGCCCCTGGCGGTCGATCATCAGCAAGCCGTCGTCGATACTGTCGAGCACCGCTTGCAGCCGCTGCTGACCGGCGAACAATTCGTCGACGTTGGTCGCCTGATGTTCCCGCAGGGCCTCAGCCATCAGGCCGAAACGCTTGGTCAGCAGGTTCATTTCCATCGCGGAGGAAATCGGCAGGGTCACTTCAAAATTGCCTTGGCCGATATTGTCCGCCGCCTGCGCCAGCGCCTCGATCGGCGCGCCGAAACGCCGGGCAATCCCGTGGGCCGTGATGAAGCCGATGATCAACACCGCCAGCCCGACAAATCCCAGCAGACCGGCGATCAACAATGCCCGGTCGCGCGCTTGATGCTGAACCGCGTTAATGTTGTCCAGTGCATGCTTGTGTTCAGTGATCAAACCGTTGCGCAGCGTGTTGAAGCGCTCTCTGAGGTTGGCGTTGCTGCTCAACGCAGTCGCCGGATCACGGGACACATCAAAGGCCTGAAGAAAACTCAGGTAATCAGCCTTGGCCTGACTGAAACCATACTGGCGGCCATCGCCAATGTGCTCTTGGGCGATACCGTCATCAAGCAACTTGAGATACTGCTGCTTGGACGCCTCGAACGCGACCGCATCGGGTTCTTCGGCGAGCATGAGGACCAGTTGATCACCCAGGGTTTGTCGCAGCTTGAGGCCCAGATCGAGAGTGACGAAGTTGTTACGCAGCGTCGTTTCCTGCGAGCCAGCCATTTGCATCACGCTGACCAGCCCGAGCAACAGCCCGAGCAAGGCCACGGTGATGAGCGCGGAAATGCTCAAGAACAAACGGGTCCGCAACTTCATCGCCAATTTCATCGTCGGGCGCTCACAGGTTGTACTGCTTGCGCTTGCGATACAGGGTCGAGGCATCGATGCCGAGCGTTTTCGCCGCCTGGTCCAAGGTGCCGGCGGTGGCGAGGACGGCGCCGATGTGGGCCTTCTCCAACTCGTCGAGACTCAACGCGGCACCGACTCGTGGCGCGTTGTTGGCCGGTTGTTCGGCCATGCCCAGGTGGCTGATCTCCACGCGTTCCTGCGGGCAGATGATGCTCGCCCGCTCGACCACGTTGCGCAACTCGCGAATGTTGCCCGGCCAGCGATAGCCCATCAGTGCCTCGCGAGCCTCGTCGCTGAAGCCGCGTGCCGGACGCGCATACTCTTTGACGAAGCGCGCGAGGAAGCGGTCGGCCAACGTCAGGATGTCCTCGGCACGCTCGCGCAGAGGCGGCAGATGCAGAGTAATGACGTTGAGGCGATAGAGCAGGTCTTCACGGAATCGGCCGTCACGGACCATGTCTTCCAGATTGAGGTTGGTTGCGGCGAGGATGCGCACATCCGCGCGACGAGTCACCGGATCCCCTACCCGCTCATATTCTTTGTCCTGAATGAAACGCAGCAATTTTGGTTGCAATGTCAGCGGAAAATCGCCGATCTCGTCGAGAAACAGCGTACCGCCGTCGGCCTGATTGACTCGGCCCAGTGTACTTTCGCTGGCACCGGTAAATGCGCCTCGACTGTGGCCAAACAGCTCGCTTTCCATCAGTTCAGCGGTCAACGACGGGCAGTTGATGGTCACGCAGGATTTTTTCTCGCGCTTGCTCCAGCCGTGAATCGCTCGGGCCAGCTCACCTTTACCGGTGCCGGACTCGCCGAGGATCAGAATGTTGGCGTCGGTGCCGGCGACCTGACGTGCAGTTTCCAGTACGACTTTCATTGCCGGGCTGTGGGAATCAAGACCGTCCTTCGGTTTGCGGATCTCGCCTTCGAGGGCTTCGAGGCGCGCCGACAGTTGGCGCACTTCCAGTTGCTTGGCGGTGGCCAGACGCAGCTGATCCGGGCTGCACGGTTTGACCAGATAGTCGGCGGCGCCGGCCTGGATCGCGTCGACGGCGGTATCGACAGCCGAATGCGCGGTGACAATCACCACTCGCATCCATGGTGCCTGAATGCGCATCTGCGCCAGTACGTCGAGGCCGTTGTCTTCACCCAGACGTAAATCAAGGAAGCACAGGTCGAAGACCTGGCGTTGCAGCAAGGCGTCGGCCTGAGCCGCGCTGTTGGCTGTGGCAACCGTATAGCCTTCATCTTCGAGGCAATAACGGAAAGTACGCAGGATGGCGGATTCGTCGTCCACCAGCAGAATGCGGCCTTGATGCTCAGTGGCAGATTCCATTTTTCCTACGCTCCATAGTGATTGGTCTTGGGTTAGTCCCGGAAAAATCGGGCAAGTTGCATGGTTGATTCTGAACGATGCCAGCCATAGGAGGGTAGCTCTCTCCTGCCTTTACGGCCAATACGTTGATTTTGTTGGTTTTTTAAACAAATGCCGATTTGCAGGGCATTCCCTGCGTACTTTTCTGACATCTGCGCCCTGCTCTCAATTCCATAAGAATGAAATCTCCTACGAAAAAATCGTGCATTGCGCACGATCCCAGATGACCCATCGTGCAGGATGCGTCGCGAACGTTTTTTACTAAGATCATAACTAATTGATTTTATTGAATATTTTTCAATTAAAAAACTGGCATGCAGGCTGCAATACCTCATTCAGCCCGGGCAGAAATGAACTGCCCCAACCGAATAAGAGTGAGGAACCCAGGATGACTCGCCAACGTGCCGCCCAAGTGCGTATCTCGCCACTGCATATTCAGCAAGGTCTGTTTGGCGTACTGGCGCTGTTGATCACCCTGATCGCCTGTCAGCAATACCTGCGCTGGGAAAACAGCCAGCAGGTTGAGCCGCTGATTTCGATCCAGCACAACACGCAAACGCACTTCAGCGCCGTCAGCAGCAGCCAGGCCGAGAGCGCCTCGATGCGCATGATGGAGGTCGATCAGGCGCAGCCGCTGGATCAACTGCCACGTGAAGAGCGTTGGGTTTTCTAAAGAACAGATGAATTCGGGCGCACAGCGCCAGAACACGTAACACCCCTAAATAGAGAAGTAAGGAGAATCACCATGTTGAGCTGGGCAATTACATTCTTGATCATTGCCATCATCGCTGCAGTACTGGGCTTCGGTGGTATCGCGGGCACCGCCACGGGTATCGCCAAGATTCTCTTTGTCGTGTTCCTGGTGATGTTCATCGCTTCCTTCTTCTTTGGCCGTCGCGGCCGAGGTTAACGATGACTGTGTTAAAGACACTGGCAGCCGCCCTGCTTCTGGGCGGTAGTGCCATGGCGATGGCGGCCAATGACGGCCAGACGCGGGTCAACGAACTGTTGAGTTCCGACCCGCAGTATCGCGAAACCTGGGAAGGCGTGGTGAAGAAGGAAGAACGCCTGCCGGAATGGGTGATGAACCTGTCCGGCACGCCTGACCAGCAGATGAATGCCGTGACTGAAGATGGCGACCAGTATCTGGTCGGCCCCCTCTGCGAATCTGCAGACAAGTGCCTCAACCACCGTTTGATCGTCGCCTTCAGTTTCGACAAGAAAGACGCTTACGCCATGCTCGTTGATGTGCCCGAAGGACTGCCGGCCGACAAGTCGCCAACGCGACATGCAACCTATCGCTTCCTCGGCAAACCCGATCAAGGCATGCAGGATCTTTTGATGGAAACCCTGAAGAAAGATCCGAAGTGGTACTGATTTGAACATGAAGGCAGCAGCCCTGCTGCCTTCCATTGCGCCCACCTGAGGAAGGCAGGCGCATGACCAAGGGGCCGGGATGTTCTGACTGTTGCAGGGTCGGAGTGACCTACGGGGACAGGGAGTGCCTGCGCAAGGGCCGGGTCAGGGTAAAAGCTGCGCCGCAGGTTCGCCGACCCGTAGTGGCTCGACGGACTTGCGCTGAGCTTTCCAACACGCAAAACATTGATCCAGAGCGTCCAGCTCATCCTTTTTATCGCTGACACTGCGCGCGAAAACATTACGCGGTGTTTCATGGCGACCGTATATCGACAAAGAGACCACTTAAACAGTAGGACTTCTAGTCTTCCTGCGTAGGCTTTTTCCTAATTATTTCGTCGATTTTTCTCGTTCAAAAAATAACCAACCTAGGCTGTGATGACCGGTTCACGGCACTTATGCCGGCCGAAATGTCACAATCGAACCGGTTGGGACGCCAGTTTCATTTAAAAAAGCTCATGCCGATTCGGCATAGGGTAGGCGTTTACGGCATTAGACGGCGCAACCTTGCATCGGAATAGTTGCGCCTTTTTTCGCCTGCCGAAGAGCCGTAACTACGCGCTTCGGGGCACCTTATACGGAGGCAGATGCACAGACTTTTCCGCTAAAGAGCGTTCCAGTTCCTGCATGTGCCTGAGTCAAACGCAAGTAAGGGTAAAGATAATGAAGAAGGCAAAAATCAGCCTCGCCTGGCAGATCCTCATCGGTCTTGTTCTAGGGATTGCAATTGGTGCGTTGCTCAATCACTTCAGTGCCGAGAAGGCTTGGTGGATCAGCAACGTCCTGCAACCGGCAGGCGATATCTTTATCCGTCTGATCAAGATGATCGTGATCCCGATCGTCATCTCTTCCCTGATCGTCGGCATCGCCGGCGTGGGCGACGCCAAGAAACTCGGGCGGATTGGCCTGAAGACGATCATTTATTTCGAAATCGTCACCACCATCGCCATCGTTGTCGGCCTGCTGCTGGCCAACCTGTTCCACCCGGGGACCGGCATCGACATGAGCACCCTGGGCACGGTGGACATCTCGAAGTACCAGGCGACCGCCGCCGAAGTGCAGCATGAACACGCGTTCATCGAGACCATCCTCAACCTGATCCCGTCGAACATCTTCGCGGCCATGGCCCGCGGCGAAATGCTGCCGATCATCTTCTTCTCCGTGCTGTTCGGTCTCGGTCTGTCGAGCCTGCAATCGGACCTGCGCGAGCCGCTGGTGAAGATGTTCCAGGGCGTCTCGGAAAGCATGTTCAAAGTCACCCACATGATCATGAACTATGCGCCGATCGGCGTGTTCGCACTGATCGCGGTGACCGTGGCCAACTTCGGCTTCGCCTCGCTGCTGCCGCTGGCGAAACTGGTGATCCTGGTTTACGTCGCCATCGCCTTCTTTGCCTTCGTGGTGCTGGGTCTGATCGCCAAGCTGTTCGGCTTCTCTGTGATCAAGCTGATGCGCATCTTCAAGGATGAGCTGGTGCTGGCCTACTCCACCGCGTCTTCGGAAACCGTGCTGCCACGCGTGATCGAGAAGATGGAAGCCTACGGCGCACCGAAAGCCATCTGCAGCTTCGTGGTACCGACCGGTTATTCGTTCAACCTCGACGGTTCGACCCTGTACCAGTCGATCGCCGCCATCTTTATTGCCCAGCTGTACGGCATCGACCTGTCGATCAGCCAGCAACTGTTGCTGGTCCTGACCCTGATGGTCACCTCCAAAGGCATCGCCGGTGTACCGGGCGTGTCCTTCGTGGTGCTGCTGGCGACACTGGGCAGTGTCGGCATTCCGCTGGAAGGCTTGGCGTTCATCGCCGGTGTCGACCGCATCATGGACATGGCGCGTACCGCTCTGAACGTGATTGGTAACGCCCTGGCGGTACTGGTTATCGCACGCTGGGAAGGCATGTACGACGATGCCAAGGGCCAGCGCTACTGGAACTCCCTGCCACACTGGCGCAGCAAGGAAAAACTGCCAGCGGGCGAAATCTCCAAGCCGTAACGCAAAACCCTGTGGGAGCGAGCTTGCTCGCGAAGAGGCCGGCACATTCAACCATTATGTTGATTGACACACCGCCTTCGCGAGCAAGCTCGCTCCCACAGTGATGGATGCAAGGCTTACCAACGAACCCCGGAGAAATCCGGGGTTTGTCGTTTCTGGTGACCCCGCTATCATTCGCGGCATTCTTCGGGGGATTTGACTGATGCTTAATGGCCTGTGGCTTGGCTTCTTCATCGTGGCAGCCGTATCGGCGCTGGCGCAGTGGCTGATCGGCGGCAACGCCGGGATCTTCGCGGCGATGGTGGAAAGCATTTTCGCCATGGCCAAGCTCTCGGTCGAAGTCATGGTGCTGCTGTTCGGCACCCTCACCCTGTGGCTGGGCTTTCTGCGCATTGCCGAGAAGGCCGGCATCGTCGAATGGTTGGCCAAGGTCCTCGGCCCGCTGTTTCTAAGGCTGATGCCGGAAGTCCCACCCGGTCACCCTGCCCTTGGCCTGATCACCCTGAACTTCGCCGCCAACGGCTTGGGCCTCGACAATGCCGCGACGCCCATCGGCCTGAAAGCCATGAAGGCGCTGCAAGAGCTCAATCCCAGCGCCACCATCGCCAGTAACGCGCAAATCCTCTTCCTGGTGCTCAACGCCTCCTCCCTGACCCTGCTGCCGGTGACGATCTTCATGTACCGCGCCCAGCAAGGAGCGCCAGATCCGACGCTGGTGTTCCTGCCGATCCTGCTGGCGACCAGTTGCTCGACGATCGTCGGCTTCCTCTCGGTGGCGTTCATGCAGCGCCTGCGGATCTGGGATCCGGTGGTGCTGGCCTATCTGGTACCGGGTGCGCTGTTGTTGGGTGGCTTCATGGCGTTGCTCGGCACCCTTTCGGCGACGGCTTTGGCGGGATTGTCGTCGATCCTCGGCAATCTCACGCTGTTTGGATTGATCATGCTGTTCTTGCTGATCGGCGCGTTAAAGAAAGTGAAGGTCTACGAGGCGTTTGTAGAAGGCGCCAAAGAGGGCTTCGACGTCGCGAAGAACCTGCTGCCGTATCTGGTGGCGATGCTCTGTGCGGTCGGCGTACTGCGTGCGTCCGGGGCGCTGGACTTCGGTCTGGACGGCATTCGTCATCTGGTCGAGTGGGCGGGTTGGGACACGCGGTTTGTCGATGCGTTGCCGACGGCGATGGTCAAGCCGTTCTCCGGCAGCGCAGCGCGGGCCATGCTGATCGAGACGATGAAGACCTCGGGCGTCGACAGCTTCCCGGCGCTGGTCGCGGCGACCGTGCAGGGTAGTACCGAGACGACGTTCTATGTGCTGGCAGTGTATTTCGGCGCGGTGGGCATTCAGCGCGCGCGGCATGCGGTGGGGTGTGCGTTGCTGGCGGAGTTCGCTGGTGTGATTGGCGCCATTGCCGTCTGCTACTGGTTCTTCGGCTAACCACTAATCCCATTGTGGGAGCGAGCTTGCTCGCGAATGCGTCCGGTCAGTCAACATCATCGCTGAATGACCCACCGCCTTCGCGAGCAGGCTCGCTCCCACAGGGGTTGTGTGTCGGGCTTAAGGTTTTGGGGGGGCCAGTTTCTGGCCTTGTTCGACAGCCCAAGCGACGACTTTCGCGGTCAGGCGATCACTGGCCTGGCCAAACCCGGCCACCACCGCCGGCACCTGCACATCGCTCAACGGCTGGCGCTCTTCAAAGCGGCGACTGGCCAGAATGCGCTGGTCATAACCGCGCACCAGCAACGCATCGACGCGCACCACAACGCTGGCCTGTGAGCCTTGGTATTCGGTCTGAAACGCCTGCAAACTCCCGCCCAATTCCAGATCCGCCGCAAAGTTGCTGTCATCGGTACTAAGCAACGTCACCCGACCATCACGCTGAAACCCATCGAGCAAGCGATTACGCACCAGCACCGGCGCCGGATCACTCCAGCGCGAGCCCTTGTAACTGCTGATCACGTCGCCCTGCGGAATCACCGCAATCGTCGGCCGGTTCAACGCCTCACTGGCCTGCAACTTGTTCAGCCGCAACGACCAAGACTGAGTCGCCGCTGAACTGGCCGAGGCGGGCGCCTGTGCGGCCGGCAGGCGATAGACATCCGACGGCTCGGACTGGGGCAGAATCGAACAGGCGCTGATCAGCGTGAAGCCGGCGAGGAGGGCAAGTCGAGTCAGCTTCATGGCGTGAATTCCTTGTTCTTGTCACGGCCCAGCAGGTAGCCGCTGGGGTTGGCCTCAAGGCGTTGGGAGATGGCGCGCAGCGAGGTCAGCGTCTCGCGCAGTTCGCGGATCGCCGGGGCCAGGCCATTAAGGCCCTGCATGCCGTTGTCGAGGGAGTTTTCGTTTTTGTTCAGCAGGGTGCTGATCGTCGCGGTGCTTTGCTCCAGCGACTTCATGGCTTGTTCGGCACTGCCCAATGCCTGTTTGCCCTGATCGTTGATCAAGCCGTTGGCATTGCGCATTAGCAGCGAGGTCTGTTCGAGCATGCTGCCGGCCTGTTTGCCGACGGTCGCCAATTGCTGCATGGCTTGCTTGATGTCACCGCGCTGATCGTTGATGGTGCCGGTGGTCTGCTCCAGATGGGCGAGGGTTTTGCTCACACGCTCGACGTTCTCGGCAGAAAACATCTGGTTGGCGTTCTGCAGCAGCGCAGTGATGCCGGTCATCAAATCGTTGCTGTCATTGAGCAAGCGCGAAATAGGCGAGGGCGAGGCGACGATGGTCGGCAGGTTGCCGTCATGCCCACGCAGTTTCGGGCTCTCGGGCGTCCCACCGCTGAGCTGGATGATCGACGTACCGGTGATCCCGGCCAGCGCCAGTTTGGCCTGGGTGTCTTCCTTGACCGGGGTGTCACCGGCCAGACGAATCCGCGCCAGCACGCGCCGCGGATCCTTTGGATCAAGGCGCAGGTTGATCACATCGCCGACCTTGATCCCGCTGTACTGCACCGGGCTGCCTTTGGACAAGCCACTGACCGCTTCGCTGAAGACAATCTCGTAGTCCTTGAACTCGGTGTCGACGCTGGACTTGGCCAGGAACAGACCGAAGAGCAGGGCACCTGCCACCACGATCACCGTGAACAGGCCGATCAACACATGATGCGCTCGGGTTTCCATGTCAGACCTCGTTGAGCAATTTGGCGGCGTCCAGCGCCGAGCGGCCGCGCGGGCCGTGGAAGTATTCGTGAATCCACGCGTCGTCGGTTTCCGAGACAACGTCGATGGGTCCTGCGACCAGTACTTTCTTCTGCGCCAGCACCGCCACGCGGTCGGTGATGGTGTAAAGCGTGTCGAGGTCGTGGGTCACCAGAAACACGCTGAGGCCGAGTGCATCGCGCAGGGTCAGGATCAATTGATCGAATTGCGCCGCGCCAATCGGATCGAGGCCGGCAGTGGGTTCATCGAGAAACAGAATGTCCGGATCCAGCGCCAGCGCCCGGGCCAACGCCGCACGCTTGATCATGCCGCCGGACAGCGACGCCGGGTATTTGTCCGCCGCTGAAAGCGGCAGCCCGGCCAGCGCCAGCTTCACCGCCGCCAGGTGCTCGGCGTCGTTGCGGCTTAGGCCGGCGTGCTCGATGAGGGGCAGGGCGACGTTCTCGGTGACGGTCAGCGAGGAGAACAGCGCACCTTTCTGAAACAACACACCAAAGCGTCGCTCGACCAGCGAGCGCTCGTGCTCGGACAGGCTCGGCAGGTTCTTGCCGAACACTTTGACCATGCCTTCGCTGGGCCGGCGCAGGCCGACGATACTGCGCAGCAACACCGATTTGCCGCTGCCGGAACCGCCGACCACGGCGAGGATTTCGCCTTTGTACAAATCCAGGTCGAGGTTCTCGTGCACACTCTGGCTGCCAAAGCGATTGCACAGACCACGAACCTCGATCACCGCCTCCGAGGGCGCGCGGGGTAGACGACTCACCAGCCCATCTCCATGAAGAACAGCGCAGCCACCGCGTCGAGCACGATCACCACGAAAATCGATTGCACCACGGCAGACGTGGTGTGCGCTCCAACCGACTCGGCGCTGCCACTGACCTTGAAACCTTCCAGACAACCAATCGCGGCAATCAGGAAAGCGAAGATCGGGGCTTTGACCAGGCCCACCAGAAAATGCTGGATGCCGATGTCCGATTGCAGCAACGACAGAAACATCGCCGGCGAAATATCCAGCGACACCGCACAGACCACGCCGCCGCCGATTATCCCGCAGAGCATCGCCAGGAAGGTCAGCATCGGCAACGCCACCAGCATCGCCAGCACGCGCGGCACCACCAGCAGCTCCATCGGATCAAGGCCGAGGGTGCGAATCGCATCGATTTCCTCGTTGGCCTTCATCGAGCCGATCTGCGCAGTGAAGGCACTGGCAGTGCGCCCGGCCATGAGGATCGCCGTGAGCAGCACACCGAACTCGCGCAGGAACGAGAAGCCCACCAGGTCCACGGTAAAAATCGTCGCACCGAAACTGGCCAGCACCGTGGCGCCGAGAAACGCCACCACCGCACCCACCAGAAATGTCAGCAATGCCACGATCGGCGCGGCATCGAGGCCGGTCTGCTCGATGTGCGCGATCATTGGTGTGATGCGCCAGCGCTTGGGCCGTAACAGGTTGCGAGCGATGGTTTCCATGATCAGGCCGACGAAACCGAGCAGTTGCAGAGTGTCCTGCCAGACGGTGTCGACGGCGCGACCAATGCGCGTCAGCAGTTGCACACTGACGCTGATTTCCGGCTCTTTGATCGGCACGCAGAAATCGGTCATCGAGCAGTACACGGTTTGCAGCAGCGCGCGGTCGGCGGAGGTCAGGGTGCAATCGGGGTGTTCGGCGGATTTGCCCAGGCGTTCGGAGCCGAGCAGTTCGACCAGCAACGAAGCGCCAGCGGTGTCGAGGGCGCCGAGGCTGTTGAGGTCGATCGGGGTGTTGGCATCGTACTGACCGTGGAGCTTTTCGCTCAGTTGCTTGAGCTCGGCGTAATGGGCAAGCGTCCAGTCCCCCGTGACCCGCAGGCGCGCAGGGGTTATCGACGTGTCCAGTTGAGCATTACCGCTGATCGAGCTGCTGGTCATAAGCTCCGTGCTTGTTCGGCCTTTATGCGAACTAACGTAATAGCACGAACCGGATTACTTTTCTTTGATCGCTGTGCTGTCCGTGACTTCGAAACGCAGCACGCCGATCACCTGGCCATCCTCGGTCAGCACGCGCACCTGCCACTTGCCCGCCGGGTTGCCGGGGAAATTCTGTTTGTGCGTCCACGCGCGATAGCCTTCCTTACGCCCGCCGTGGATATCGAGGGCGATGCGGTCGACCTCTTTGCCGTTGAATTGCCAGACGTGATAAATCCGCTCATCGAGCCCGCGCGGCGCATTGATCGCGGTGTAGGCGTACAGGCCATCGCCACGAATCTGCTCGGCACTGACCGTGTCGAGGCTGGCGCCGGGGGTGCGGTCCTGCATTTGCGTGCTGATCGCCACGTCGGTCATCCACAGCGTCGCCGGCGGCACCCACGAACGCAGCGCCCAACCCACGCCACCGATGCCGACCGTGATGCACAGGATCGCCAAGGCATTGCGCAGCGTGCGGATCGGGAAGATCGACGCCAGACTCGGGAACGACAACAACACGGCAATGCCAAGCGCCCACTTGAAGCTTTGCGCGGTGGTCAGGTGCATGATCACCGGCAACGCGGTGAGCAGGGCGGCGAACAGGGTCAGCGTGTGCAGCGCGAGAAACGCCCAGCGCCGTGGCGCCAGCCATTTGTAATAGAGCGGATCGACGATGGAAATCAGTGCCGCGACGCTGAGCAGACCGGTGAAAAACAGCTGTCCGCTATTCCACGTCGTGGTGATGAAAAAGAACGGCAGGACGAAAAACAGGCTTTCCTGATGGATCATCTGCGTCGCGTAACGCAGCAGCGGCTGGGGAATCTCGCGTTTGAACACGCGGGTGAAGAGGCCGGTGAGGGTGTTTTCCAGCATCAGCCAGATCCAGCTGAGCAGCATGATCACGGTGATCCAGCTCGCCAGGCCCTGCTGACGATCGACCATGATGAAACTGCCGACCCCGGAGATGAACCCGCCAAGCGCAATGACCCCGGGATAGCGCTTCATCAGTTCGAGAATGCGCTGGATCAGGAGCTGTATTTTTGGCATTTGGGCAGTTCACGACTTGAGGGGAAAAAACCTCGACAGAGTAGCGCCCGTCGGGCGCTGTGGCGAGGCTGCCGGTCACTTAAAACCAACACATTCCCCTGTAGGAGTGAGCCTGCTCGCGATAGCGGTCGTTCTGTCACTATCTCTTCGTCTGGTAGACCGCTATCGCGA
>NZ_JBQYFW010000025.1:0-84914 GCF_056313565.1 Pseudomonas sp. 3B-A001-10F | reverse complement strand
ATGAACAGGGGCACATCACCCGTTATGAGTATGACGACGATCTGCACCTGGTCTCGCGGCGGATCAACCCCGACGGCACGCGGGTGCAATACCGCTATGACCATGCGCAACTGCTGCTCACCGAGATCGAAAACGAATCCGGGGAAAAGTACCGGCTGGATTACACCTCCACTGGGCTGATTCGTCAGGAAGTCGGTTTTGATGGTCAGCGCACCGCGTATGCCTACGACCTCAACGGGCATCTGCTGGAAAAGACCGAGTTCGGTGATGATGGCTCTTGTTTGCTCACCGCTTATGAGCGCGATGCGGCCGGGCGCCTGCTGGTCAAAACCCTGCCCGACGGGATCAAGGTCAGTTATCAGTACGACCGACTCGGTCGTTTGATCAGTGTCGACGACGGCCAGCAACATCCTTTGGCCTTCGAGTACGACCGTCAGGACCGGCTGATCACCGAGCATCAGGGCTGGGGCACCCTGCGTTACCGCTACGACGCCTGCGGCCAGCTCAAGCGCATGCGTCTGCCGGACAACAGCGTGCTCGACTACCGCCACGCCAAGGGCGGCGCACTGAGCGGGATTGACCTCAACGGCACGCCGCTGACCCGCCATGTCTACCAGTCCGGTCGCGAACTGCAACGCCAACAAGGTCTGCTGCTCAGCGAATACTCCTACGACGATCAGGGACGATTACTCGCCCACGCCGTAGGCCATCAGCGCGATGCGTTGTACCGCCGCGATTATGCCTACAGCGCCAATGGCAATCTCGCGCACATCGCCGACACCCGCCACGGCCAGCGCACCTACGGCTACGACGCCCTCGACCGGCTGATCCGCGTCCGTCACTCACGCGACGAACTGCCGGAAAGCTTCGCCCACGACCCGGCCGGCAACCTGCTGATGCAGGACCGCCCCGGCCCGAGCCAGATCCAGGGCAATCGCTTGCTCATGCAGGGCGACCGTTATTACGACTACGACGCCTTCGGCAACCTGATCCGCGAACGGCGCGGCCGCGCACAAACACTCGTCACCGAATACCGCTACGACTGCCAGCACCGCCTGATCGGCCTGACCCGTCCGGACGGCCAGACCGCGTCCTACCAATACGACGCCTTCGGCCGGCGCATCCGCAAAACCGCCAACGGCGAGATCACCGAATTCTTCTGGCAAGGCGACCACCTCGTCGCCGAAAGCAGCGAAAGCGAATACCGCAGCTACGTCTACGAACCCGGCACCTTCCGCCCGCTGGCGCTGCTCGACGGCAAAGGCCCGAAAAAAGCCTGCCCGTTTTATTACCAGCTCGACCACCTCGGCACCCCGCAGGAACTCACCGACTACAGCGGCGACATCGTCTGGTCCGCGCAATACGACGCCTACGGCAAAGTCGCCGCACTGACCCTGGCCGGCGACGACTACCTGAACCAGCCGCTGCGCTTTCAAGGGCAGTACTTCGATGCGGAGAGTGGGCTGCATTACAACCGGCATCGGTACTACGACCCCCGGCTGGGGCGGTATCTGACGCCGGATCCGATCAAGTTGGCGGGTGGGTTGAATCAGTACCAGTACGTGCCGAATCCCACGGGGTGGGTGGATCCGTTGGGGTTGGCCTGCACTCCTTGCCCGGGAGCGATACAGGAAGATGGGCCGTATAGTGAAATTGTTCCAGGAGGGGGATTAGAGGCCCACGAGTCTCGCGGTGGACATGCTATTGCGAGGCATGTCAATAGATCGGAGGCTCAACTGAGAGCTAGACTAATGGCTGAGCCGAACATACCTATTGCGTCAACATTTCATAATAGGGCAGAGGCTGAAGCTGCACTCTCTAATGTTATCAGGAGCAACAAAGTAAATATTGATAATTTTCTAATAGGTAACACAAACAATCTTGTAATCAATGAGCGAGTGTCTGTTCCTGCTGGCGTGGGTGTTGTGAGACAGAGTGGAACGCTAGATCCGCTATTTAGTATTAGACTAGTGCTGCGGCGAGACACTACTTCACAACTTGGTTATTTTATCTTGACGGGCTTTGTAAATGACAACTGAAGATTTTCCTAAACTATTCCAGTTTCTCGGAGCCTATTTTCATGAGGATTGGATGTGTGAGTTTGACTTGGCAGACGATGTTATTAGAGCTTTCCTAGCAGACTCAGAAGATTGCGTAGTGGAGGGTGTGATAAAGGAAATCAATGCCTTGCTGGTGATGAATGTGACAGAAAATAAAATTCGAGATTTTTTACTGAAAGAAATTGGATGTTGTTATTGCTATTGGCATGACTGGCAAGACGGAAATACGTGGTTGAAACACATTTTTGTGGTTATCAGAAAAGCTCCATACAGTAATATTTAAGTCCCCTTGGATAAGCCCCATCATTTTTGATTAACTGAAATATTGGTGTATCAGTTGTCCCTTTGCTGGCAACCCCGCTTTCATAGGAGATCCATAATGTTTACCTCAACATTGTCCAATTAGCTCCGGTGCATGATGTCGGAAGCGGCGAGGATATCAATCACATGCATGCCATACCTCGAAATACTCTTCGCGCGATGCTTCGCCAGCGATGCCATTCCCACGAGTTGGTCATTTAAATGAACAGCTCGTGAAAAACACCGAAGAGAGAATTGACGCATCTATCACTACTCTTTCAGGAGTCAACCATGAAGCATTGGAACGACATACAGGGAAGCACCTTTTTTAACATGATTTTTAGCTCTCCAATAGCCATTGGCGAAATAAATCTTTTTACCTTAAAAATCGAAAATGATTATTCCACTGTCATCCTAGGATTCGACATACCCGAAACCCCGGACGCGCCTCCAAGAAAATGGAAGAACATCGGATTCAACACTTGTCGAATTGGAATAACGTGCAGTGAAATAGAGGAATTATTCATAAGCAACTTGCCAAACCAAAAAAAATTTCAATTAACAATCGCAAAAATGGACTCTCGTTTTAAAGTTTCAGCAACCGCAGAAGAATCCTCGATAAGCTTTACCACCTCATTTATAAGTCTGCGAGAGCCAGCTGTTTATCTGAAGAATGATCCACTCCATAAAATATAAAACATCGGTAGTATGAAAAATTGACAACCCCCATCCCCCCAAAAAATTACTGATCACTGACTTTCTCTCCAAAGTCGATGAAGGCACAAAGCTATTCGAAGAGAAATTTGGCAATCGAAATATTTTATGACTATGGCGGAGGGGAAAATCGAACGCCGCAGACAAATAACCAATGGAATTCAATATGAACTACACGGCGTCGGGTGCGCCATTCACTTCCCATCAGAATCAATAGTTTTCGATTATGAATCTAACAACAGGATCAATGGCTTTGATGTATGACGCCTCTACATTTACGCCTTAGAAAGGCCGCTCGTGCATGAACATTACTGCGACATGAAAACACTCAAAAAAGAACTCAAGGAGCTTGTTTCGCTAAAGACAATTGAAAAAAAGTCGCTATCTGATGACCTTTATATTTTCTCGCGCGACTTGCACACCTGAATAAATTTAGATTAGAAACCAATTTCAAATACATCTAAAAACTAGAAAAAAAATCGAACATAATGACATACCTATATTTTGAGCAGACTCCATCGCGTAGCAGCAAGGCAAACTTCCACCAATATGAAATTCATACTCACATTCAACCTCAAAACATAAAATGCGCCTTAAAAAAACACTGAAGATATATTAGAGTCAGCAAACAATGTGGGCCTGGACATATTGGAGCATCGGAGAAGAAGATGACTGATCAAAATGAAACTTTGGACATCCTGATAAATGACTTTATCTCCATGGTGGAGTCCAGCACACTGATATTTGAGCGCAAATTTGGCACTCGTGACATTCGAAGGCTTTGGCGCACCAAAGCAATAAAGCGATGCGGGAGAGTCACTCGAGGCGTTAAATATGTATTGCATGGTATTGGCTGCCGCATCAATTTATCGACAGGAAGCGTAGATTTCGACTATGGCCCTAACGGTGAAATCAATGGGTTTGATACTCGGCGCTTATACTACTTTGCCCGTGACAGACCCTCTAAACATAGAAAATTTTGCGATGAAGAAACCATAAAAAAAGAACTCGAAGAATATCTGAAGCTAAAAAAAATCAAAAAAATGTCAGGCATAAGTAACCTGTATGTATTGGCTGACTCAAAAGAAACCGATTAGACTCGACCACCAAAAGGGCCTGTTAACTCAGGCCCTTAAAACCAATTCCAGACTTTCACCCAACCTATTCCCCCTCACTGCTCATCCTCATCCTCATCCTCTTCATACTCCATATCCGCCTCATCCGAATCATTCAACGGCACGGTCGCATCATCCATCAACGACCCCGGATCCTCATTCCCCGGATCATTGATAAACGGCAGTCCACTCGAACCTTTCTCTTCCTTGCCTTCAGTTTCGGGAGTCATGGCAAACCTCGTCATCTGGTGGAGTGTATGAAGTTCGAAAAGCCCTACAGTCAATCGTTCCGGTGTCTGACGATCAAATGCAAAAAACCCGGCAAAAAGCCGGGTTTCCGCTTAACCCTCCATCAATGATGGCGGTTTTTATGTTTGTTCTTGTGCTTGTGACCGCCACCCGAATGAGATCCGCCATCATCACCCAGGTTATTACCGACCGCACCACCCGCCGCGCCGCCCAAACCTGCGCCAATGGTCGAACCCGTAGAGCCGCCGAGGCTGTTGCCAACGACCGAGCCACCCGCCGCGCCGAGACCACCACCAATGGCGGCTTCGGTTCGATTGCGTTTATTCGCCCCGACGGCACTGCCGGCCGCGCCACCAACACCCGCACCTACCGCCGCGCCAGTACTGCCACCGAGTTGTCCACCGACAACATTGCCGAGTGCGCCGCCCAAGCCGCCACCCACAGCGGCGGTGCCATCACCAGCGGCCATCGCCCCTTGTGCTACCAGCAAACCGAAAAACAGTGCAGATAATGACAAGCGCATATGAACCTCACAGTTCCCGAAGCGGGACAGTCCGCCCAGACATGGGCCTATGTGAGATTGGAGAGTCGAATGGGGAAAACGTTCAGCCATGAAAAAGCCCGACATCGAGCCGGGCTTTTTCTGACAAGGGATTAGTCTCAGTGACGCTTGTGACCTTTGGACAAGTTGCTGCCCACTGCGCCGCCAGCTGCGCCACCCAGGCCTGCACCAATCGTGGCGCCGGTTCTGCCGCCCAGGCTGTTGCCGATCACCGAACCACCCGCTGCGCCAACACCGCCGCCAATCGCCGCTTTGGTCCGGCTACCCTTGCGCGCCGCCATTGCGCTGCCCGCCGCGCCTGCTACGCCGGCACCAATGGCCGCGCCAGTGCTGCCGCCCATTTTCTGGCCGACGACATTACCCAGTACGCCACCCAGACCACCGCCCAGCGCCGCGGTGCCATCACCGGCAGCCATTGCACCTTGAGCAACCAGAAGCCCCAGAACCAGAGCAGGCAGTGTTAAACGCATGACGAAAACCTCAAAAATTGGGATGACAAAAAGGGCCGGGATTTAATGCCGTCGCCGCGCAAAAGTCCAGCCGAAATCATAGGCTTCGCGTACTCGGCGCCGATTGGACAGCGATTCTGCAAAAGGTTTTATGACAGGCAAAAAAAAGCCCGCTGGGGAGACGGGCTGGAGACTTGCTTTCTAACGGATGGCTTCACCCTACCGCGGTAGACGTGAAAAGTTTGTGAAAGCCCCCCGCATTTGCCACCGAAGTGCGTAGGACATTTCTCTCACTCAATCAGCCATAAAAAACCCCGTTCAATGACGGGGTTATGCAGTGACAGATTATTTTCTGGATCGCGCGCTGACCTTGGGTAGAAATTTTGCCTTCGGTCCTTTCGGTGCTGTGGATTTGATCTTGCCGGTCTGCACCCGGTCCTCGCCAAAGCCTGACTGGTACTCGGTCTGACCGCACCGTACACAGTTATTGAAGGAAAATTCAGCGCCATCGTCTTCGATATACGGATCAGTCATACCATCGCCCCTTCGCCACCGGTCGACACCGGCAAAAACCCATTCGCCTGAAAAAATATCGACCTCCAACGCTTTTGAGACTAGCTGGTCATTCCTGGACTTGTTATTCAGATCTCCTGATGCCCGACGAATGGCCTACAAAAACTCAACGCGATGTAGTGCCATTGGTCCTGCACCGCTAAAGAATTGCAGAGACAGGCCGTTGACCTTTTTCATACAAATGAATCTCAAGGAGAGAACATGCAAATCAACGGATTCCCGAATATGCCTGTCGTAAAACTCACGGACGAACAGATCGCAGCCGGCAAGGCTGGCGCTGAAAAACTCAAGGAAAAGATCGCTTCCGGTGAAATCACCATCAAGCCTCCGGGTCCGGATACACCGGTTCTGCAACCAGGGGTCATTTACCATCCCAGCAAGCCAGTCGAACCCAACCCACCTTCTGATACACCCCCTCTGGTCGCCATTGATACACCACTGACCTATGACGAAAGAGGCACCGTGATCCTCAAGCCACAAGGCTGATTGCACCGCAAGATTGAGCCCATTCAACCTCTGAATGGGCTTACACACCCGTCAAACAAACTCAGCGCAACTTCACCGCCGTACCCGTCGCAAACACCACAACCATCCCGCCCTTCCCGCCGGGCATACTGATCTCGAAATCCACCCCGACTACCGCATCAGCCTGCAGAGCGCGCGCACGCTCGCGTATTTCTTCGGTCGCCTGAATACGCGCCTCCTTCAAAGCCCGCTCCAGCGTCTGCGAACGCCCACCGAAAAAATCACGCATACCGGCAAACATGTCACGGATCACATTGACCCCCTGCACCGACTCGGCACTGACGATGTCCAGATATGCAGTGATCTGCCGGCCTTCAATGGCGTGAGTGGTGGAAATGATCATGGAGTGTCGTCCCTACAAGGATGAATAAATTCGCGATTGTAATGGCTCAAAGCAGACTTCACGCCGCTGCCAATAAAATCCAGACGCCAGAAACCACAAAACCCCTGACTTCTTTCGAAATCAGGGGTTTTGTGTACTGAATATGGCGGTGAAGGAGAGATTCGAACTCTCGATACAGTTTCCTGTATACACACTTTCCAGGCGTGCTCCTTAAGCCACTCGGACACTTCACCGTATCTCTTCAAACATGTTCTGTCTGTCGAGGCGCGCTAATGTAGTCGAAAGCTTTTCCGATGGCAAACTTTTTTTCAGAATTTTCATGCGGTTAAGAGAAAAAGTCGTTTTGCCCGCTAGCAGGCCATGGCAAACCGGCCAATCTTCGGTGGGCGCGGCCCTTCTATATAGAAGCAGAACGCCTCGCCACGCTGGATGGACCGTGAAACGGTGACTGACGAGTCAGTCACGGCGCTTTACCTGGCCTGCGGCGGTGGGTAACGTCTGCCCATCTTTCTTACAAGGAATAGCGTCATGAGTGAGTTGATTTCCTACCACCTCGAAGACGGTATCGCGACTCTGACCTTGAGCAACGGCAAGGTCAATGCCATTTCTCCGGACGTGATTGCGGCATTCAACGCGGCGCTGGATCAGGCGGTGACTGATCGTGCCATCGTGATCATCACTGGTCAGCCAGGGATTCTGTCCGGCGGCTATGACCTGAAAGTCATGACCGCCGGCCCTAAGGAAGCCGTATCGCTGGTAACCGCGGGCTCGACCTTGGCGCGTCGCCTGCTCTCTCACCCGTTCCCGGTCATCGTCGCATGCCCAGGTCACGCGGTAGCGAAAGGCGCTTTCATTCTGTTGTCTGCTGATTACCGCATCGGTGTCGATGGGCCGTTCAGCATCGGTTTGAACGAAGTGCAGATCGGCATGACAATGCATAACGCAGGTATCGAGTTGGCGCGTGATCGTCTGCGTCGCTCGGCGTTCCACCGCTCGGTGATCAACGGCGAGATGTTCGATCCGAAAAGCGCCGTGGATGCCGGCTTCCTCGACAAGGTGGTTGCCCCCGAAGAGCTGCAAGGTGCCGCCCTCGCCGCTGCGCGTCAGTTGAAGAAGATCAACATGCTCGCGCACAAGAACACCAAGTTGAAGGTGCGTAAAGCGCTGCTGGAAGCTCTGGATAACGCGATCATCCAGGATCAGGAGCATCTGGGCTAAGCCCGGCTGCTGCGCAAAAGAAGCCCGACCGTCGTGTCGGGCTTTTTCTTGCACGCATGGTTTAAAAGTCTGCGACCGCTCTAGGACAGGTCTGACCCTCCATTCTGAAACATGCGCTTAAACATCGGCTATCTCCGCACTCTATAGCGGCAATTGCCGAAAACAGTGCACATCCGTACACTGCGCCACCTTTTGTCCCGGTGGGGCCTGAAAATGCTGTTCGTGTTTCGTATGTTATTGATGGGCCTGCACTTTATTCTCGCCGGCGTGTTCGGGGTGATTCTCGGCATCTGCCGCCCGTTCAATCCGGACAACAGCCGTCTGTGCGCCCGCCTCTATGCGCTACCAGCGATGTGTATTTTGCGTTTACGGGTGAAATCCGATGTCAGCGGTTTGCTGAACAAACCCGATAGCTGCGTGATCATCGCCAACCATCAGTCCAACTATGATCTGTTCGTGTTCGGAAACGTCGTGCCGCGCCGTACCGTGTGCATCGGCAAGAAGAGCCTCAAGTGGGTGCCACTGTTCGGGCAACTGTTCTGGCTAGCCGGTAATGTGTTGATCGACCGTGGCAATGCGCACAAGGCGCGCCAATCGATGCTCACCACCACCAACACCCTGCAGAACAAAGACACTTCGATCTGGGTGTTCCCGGAAGGCACGCGCAACCTCGGCGAAGAATTGCTGCCATTCAAGAAGGGTGCGTTCCAGATGGCGATTGCCGCCGGTGTACCGATCGTCCCGGTTTGCGTCAGCAGTTACATCAAGCACATGCGCCTGAATCGCTGGCGCAGCGGGAAAATCCTCATACGCTCGTTGCCGGCGATTCCTACAGCCGGATTGACCATGGACGACATGCCCATGCTCATCAATCAGTGTCGCGAGCAGATGCGCGAGTGCATTGAATCGATGGATCGGCAACTGCAAGCTGCCTGAAAAGACAACCCGCCCTGTGCGGGTTTTCTTTTACCCGGTGAACTGTACAGATTTCACTGACTCTCAAGCAGCGACACGGCTAAGCTGAAGCCTTGAATTCCCTGCCACCTGCCAAGAAGAAGTGAATCACCACCATGGGTCGAGTTGTTGCTGCTGCGGTGTACAGCGCAGGCAAGAAAGTCACCAATATTACCCTCGACGAAGGCGCTGCCTGGGCTGCGAAAACCGGCCACTTCGTGTGGATCGGCCTGGAAGAGCCGGATGCACAAGAGCTGTCCAACCTGCAACGTCAGTTCAACCTGCACGAACTGGCCATTGAAGACGCCCTGGAAAAACACAGTCGACCGAAGCTCGAAACCTTTGGCGACGCTTTGTTTATCGTCACCTACTCACCCATCCGCGAGAACGGCGTTCTGCAATTTATCGAGACGCACATCTTTGCGGGCAAGGGCTACATCATCACCGCGCGTAATGGCCACTCGGCGTCCTACGCCCATGTACGCCAACGTTGTGAGGCACGTCCACTGCTGCTGGAGCACGGGGAAGATTTCGTACTTTATGCGTTGCTCGATTTTGTCATCGAGAACTATCAGCCAGTCGGCGAAGCGATCCATGCCGAGATCGATGAGCTGGAGCGCAACGTGTTGTGCAGCGCGTTGAATGAGCATGACATTCAGAGGCTGCATGGCTTGCGCCGCGATGTCGTACGCCTGCGTCGGTACGCGGCACCGATGGTGGAGATTGGCGAGGAACTGCAGAAGTTGAGTTTCCCGTTTATCGACAAGAACATGCGGCCGTACTTCCGTGATGTGCAGATTCACGTCACGCGGCAAATGGAAGACCTGACCACCCTGGCCGACATTGCCAGCCAGACCATCGAGATTGGTGTGTTGCTCGAGGCGTCACGGCAAAGCGTGGTGCAACGCAAGTTTGCTGCCTGGGCGGCGATTCTGGCGTTTCCGACGGCGGTTGCGGGGATTTACGGGATGAATTTCCAGAACATGCCGGAGTTGAGCTGGCACTACGGCTATTTCGGTGTGCTGGGGTTTATTACGGTGGGGTGTGTGAGTTTGTGGGCAAGCTTCAAGAGGTCTGGATGGTTGTAGAGCAGACCGAGTTGTCTGGAACATTCGCGAGCAGGCTCGCTCCCACATTGATCGGTGGCGCACCGGAAATCCAATGTGGGCGCGAGCCTGCTCGCGAAGCTTTTGGCCTTAGACAGTTTCTGGCTTATGCGCGACAAAACGCATCATCCATTCCGCGACTGTCGCACCATGGTGTTCCTGCTCGAGACTGGCCACACCTTTGCTGTAGATCTGCGAACCCAACGCTTCCTGACGCAGATCGAGCAGCGCCCGCGAGTAATCGTGAATGAACTCCGGGTGGCCCTGGAAGCACAACACCTGATCGTTGATGTGATAGGCCGCGAACGGGCAGAAATCGCTGGAAGCAATCACCGTGGCGTTTTCCGGCAGCGCTGTGACCTGGTCCTGATGGCTGATCAGCAGCGTCAGTTCCTCACGCACCGGGCTCATCCAAGGCGCCTTCGCCGCCAGTTTGTAGTTATGGGTGCCAACACCCCAACCTTGCGTGGCGCGCTCGCTCTTGCCACCGAGTAGCAGCGCCAGCAGTTGATGGCCGAAGCACACGCCGAGCAGTTTGTCGCCGCGCTCGTAACGAGTCAGCAGGTATTCCTTCAGGGTCTGGATCCACGGATCAGTACCAAACGAGTCAGCCTTGCTGCCGGTGACCAGGTACGCGTCGAAGGTCTGGTCGTCGCTTGGGTATTCGCCCTGCATCACGTTGTAGACGGTGAACTCGGCGGCAATCGGCTGCTGCGAGAACAGGCGCTGAAACATCTGCCCGTAACCCTGATATTGATCGACCAGTTCCGGACGCAGGATGTCGGTTTCCAGAATGCAGATGCGTAGCGACATAAAAAATACCTGACACGTGATGGGAATAATGAACACCCCAGAGCCTGCCTTGAAACACCCTGGCAAGGCAAGCCCCGGAATGCTCGTTGCCCTTAGAACATTTCACCTTTTGCCGCTTTATCCAGCAGCAACGCTGGCGGCGCGAAACGCTCGCCATACTGCTCGGCCAGATACTGCGCACGGGCGACGAAATCCTTCACCCCGTATTGGTTGATGAACTGCAATGCGCCGCCAGTCCACGCTGCAAAACCGATACCGAAGATCGAGCCAACGTTGGCGTCCGCCGTCGAGGTCAGCACACCCTCCTCCACACAACGGACGGTTTCAATGGCTTGTACAAACAGCAGCCGATCACGCACGTCTTTGGGCGAAATCTGTCCGTCAGCCTTTTCGAAACGCACCTTCAACTCGGGCCACAGATGTTTCTGCCCACCAGCCGGGTAATCGTAAAAACCGCCACCGGCCGCTTTGCCCGGACGCTTGTATTCGTTAAGCAGTAAGTCAATCACGGCGAAGGCCGGGTGCTCAATCAGCGGTTTCCCTTCTGCCTGTAGGTCCTTGGCGGTTTGCTGACGGATATGGCTCATCAGGCTGAGGGAAACTTCGTCGGAAATCGCCAGAGGCCCGACCGGCATCCCGGCCTTGCGCGCTTCGGTCTCGATCATCGGCGCGCTCACGCCTTCGCCGAGCATGGCGATGCCTTCGTTGGTGAAGGTGCCGAAGACGCGTGAAGTAAAGAAGCCGCGACTGTCGTTGATAACGATCGGGGTTTTCTTGATTTGCAGCACGAAGTCGAAACCGCGCGCGAGGGTTTCATCGCTGGTCTGTGCACCTTTGATAATTTCCACCAGCGGCATTTTTTCTACCGGGCTGAAGAAATGCAGGCCGATGAATTTGCCAGGATCAGGCACAGCCTTTGCCAGCCCGGTAATAGGCAACGTCGATGTATTCGAAGCGATGACTGCTTCGGCGCCGACAACTTGCTGGGCGGCAGAGGAAACCCTGGCCTTGAGATCGCGATCCTCAAACACCGCTTCGATGATCAGATCGCAACCCGCGAGGTCGGCATCATTTTCGGATGGGGTGATCCGCGCCAACACCTCATCACGCTTCAAAGCATCCATCTGCCCACGGGCGACTTTCTTGTCCAGCAACGCCGCAGAATGTGCTTTGCCTTTCTCGGCGGCAGCCAGATTGACATCCTTGAGCACCACTTCAATACCCGCCGAAGCGCTGACAAAGGCAATCCCCGCGCCCATCATCCCTGCGCCAAGCACGCCGACCTTACGCGTGACATACGGCGCAAAACCCTGCGGCCGCGAACCACCAGCATTGATCTCATTGAGTTGAAACCAGAACGTGCCGATCAGGTTTTTCGAGATCTGCCCGGTGGTCAGTTCGGTGAAGTAACGGGTTTCGATCAAGTGCGCGGTGTCGAAATCGACCTGAGCGCCCTCGACTGCCGCGCAGAGTATCTTCTCCGGCGCCGGCATTGTCCCTTGGGTCTTGCTACGCAGAATCGACGGCGCAATCGCCAGCATCTGCGCCACTTTCGGATTCGACGGCGTGCCGCCCGGAATCTGATAACCCTTCACATCCCAACGTTGTACCGCCGTCGGATTGGCGACGATCCAGGCGCGCGCCTTGACCAGCAATTCATCGTGATTCGCCGCCAGCTCATCAATCAAACCGGCCTGCAATGCCTGCTGTGGACGCACCTTCTTGCCTTCGAGCAGATAGGGCAGCGCTTTCTCAAGACCGAGCATGCGCACCATGCGTACCACCCCGCCGCCGCCCGGCAACAAGCCGAGGGTCACTTCCGGCAGACCGAGCTGTACCGACGCGTCGTCCAATGCCACCCGGTGGTGACAGGCCAGGCAGATTTCCCAGCCGCCGCCCAGCGCCGCGCCGTTGATCGCCGCGACCACCGGTTTGCCGAGGGTTTCCAGGGTGCGCAACTGCGCTTTGAGGGTCAGCACCATGTCGTAGAAGGCTTTGGCTTCGGGCTTGCCGACCTTGATCAGCTCATTAAGGTCACCGCCGGCAAAGAAGGTTTTCTTCGCCGAGGTAATGATGACCCCGGCAATCTGCTCTTTTTCAGTCACCAACCGTCCAACACACGCGGCCATGGCCTCGCGGTACACGGCGTTCATGGTGTTGGCGCTCTGGCCCGGCATGTCGATGGTCAGCACGACGATCGCGTCCTGGCCTTTTTCGTAACGAATGGCTTCGCTCATAACAAGGTTCCTTGAATTCGGGGCTCAGAGGCGTTCGATGATGGTGGCAATGCCCATGCCGCCGCCGACGCACAGCGTCGCCAGGCCATAGCGCAGGCGCCGCGCTTCCAGCTCATCGAGCAACGTGCCGAGGATCGCGCAACCGGTCGCGCCCAGCGGGTGGCCCATAGCGATGGAACCGCCGTTGACGTTGACCTTGTCCGGGTCGACTGCCATGTCCTTGATGAACTTCAGCACCACCGAGGCAAACGCTTCGTTGACCTCGAACAGGTCGATGTCTTCAACGCGCAGCCCGGCCTTTGCCAGTGCCTTGCGCGTTGCCGGCGCCGGGCCGGTGAGCATGATGGTCGGATCGGTGCTGGTGACCGCCGTGGCGACAATGCGCGCCCGAGGTTGCAGGCCCAGCGCACGCCCCTTGGATTCGGAGCCGATCAGCATCAGTGCTGCACCGTCGACGATCCCTGAGCTGTTGCCCGGGGTGTGCACGTGATTGATGCGTTCGACATGGCTGTAGACCCGCAGCGCCGTGGCGTCAAAACCCATCTGGCCGATCATTTCGAAACTCGGCTTGAGCTTGCCCAAGCCTTCCAGAGTCGACTCGGCACGAATGAACTCATCGTGATCGAGCAGAATGATGCCGTTCTGGTCCTGCACCGGCACCAGCGACTTGTTGAACGAGCCGTCAGCCCGGGCCCGCGCGGCCTTCTGTTGCGAGTGCAGCGCATAGGCATCGACGTCCTGACGGCTGAAGCCTTCCAGCGTGGCGATAAGGTCCGCGCCAACACCTTGCGGAGTGAAATGACTGTGCAGGTTGGTTTGCGGGTCCAGCGCCCAGGCGCCACCGTCGCTGCCCATTGGCACCCGCGACATCGACTCGACGCCACCGACCACCACCAGGTCTTCGAAGCCCGAACGCACTTTCATTGCGCCAAAGTTGACCGCTTCGAGTCCCGAGGCGCAGAAACGGTTGATCTGCACACCCGCGACACTGACGTCCCAATCGGCCACTTGCACTGCGGTTTTGGCGATGTCCGAGCCCTGATCGCCAATCGGCGTCACGCAGCCAATGACCACGTCATCGACCTGACTGGTGTCCAGCGCGGTGCGCGCTTGCAGCGCGGCCAGCAGACCGGCCAGCAGATTCACCGGTTTGACGCTGTGCAGGGCGCCATCGGCCTTGCCTTTGCCACGGGGCGTGCGTAACGCATCGAATATCAAAGCTTGGGTCATGACGTCCTCGAACCTGTGCGGGGAGAGATTGCTTGTACCTCCACTCTTGACCCGAGCGGCCATGGATTCAATGACCACAGCGCTCAATGCGGTTGACGCACACGCTCAGACGGACGGTCATCGGAGGCTGGGTGAACCGGTTCAGGTCGGCGAGTTGTCTAGCCAGCGGGCGGCAAAGAAGCTGGCAATAAGCCTCATGCCTTTTTTATCGCATCTGACAAGTACTCCATATGAAATGGATCTAAGCCAAGCGTGACGCGGCCCCTAATGTAGAACATGTACGTCAGGGTCGTCGGGTTTTGCCGAGGCAGACGTTCTTCAACAGGAAGTGCAGCGCTTGCCGTCATGGATATGCAGGCAGGCATCAGGAAATAACAATAAAGGCGGTCAAGCCATGTTCAAACAACCGAAAGTTCGTCAAGCAGGGCTCATTCTTTTCGCCACGACGCTGTTGTTGATTTTGCCGAATCTGACCAAGGTCATCGGCTGAGTCGAGCGCCGGGCGCTGCTCATCGCCATTGAAAATGTGACTGGCCCGCTACCTGGGCCAGCGTGGCTGTGCCAACCTTGGCGCACTCCCACGACATGGACGGCGATCATTTGAAAGCGCTCATTGTGTTCGGGGCCATGCTGCTGAGCATGCCCTTGTCTGCCGCACAGTTGGATCTGCAACTGGGCGCAAGCAGCCGCACCTGGCAGACCGAGGAATTGCTCAAGCATCCTCAACTGCAAACCCTGACGATCAAAAACGATGTGTCCTACAAGAAGGACATGACTTATCGCGCCGTGCCGGTGGCCTCATTGCTGACAGGGATCAAACCGCAGGATCACCTGCAAGCGGTTGCACTGGACGGCTTTGCCGCCGAGTTGTCAGCTGCGCCGTTGCTTAATACAACAGGTGCGCGAGCATGGCTGGCCATCGAAGATCCGGCGCAGCCGTGGCCACCGCTGTCGGAAGGCAAGCACAGCGCCGGGCCGTTTTATCTGGTCTGGACCGATCCGCAGGCCGGCAATATCAGCCCGGAGCAATGGCCGTTCGAAGTCGCGAGCATCAAGCGCATGGCGCCAGTGGCGGAGCGTTTCCCTGCCCTGCTGCCGGATCCTGCGTTGAAAGCAGATGACCCGGTGAATCAAGGGTTTGCGCTGTTTCAGAAAAACTGTCTGGCGTGTCACCGGTTGAACGGTGCGGGGGATGCGCAATTCGGGCCGGATCTGAATATTCCTTACAGCCCGACCGAGTATTTCGGCGCGGATTTCCTCAAGCGCTACATTCGTGATCCGCAGAGTTTGCGTCAGTGGCCGCAGGCGAAGATGCCGGGGTTTTCGGTGGAGGTGTTACCAGAGGGGAATCTGGAAATGCTGGTGGGGTATCTCAAGCACATGGCCGGGCGCAAGGTTAAGCCCTGAGCACATTTCCTTGTAGGAGTGAGCCTGCTCGCGATAGCGGTGTATCAGTCAGCACATTTGTAACTGACAGACCGCTATCGCGAGCAGGCTCGCTCCCACAGGGGTACGGCGTTTACTGCTGTTGCACCGAGATGATCGGGGTTGGCGAGACGAACACTTTCGCATGCATCTGCTCACACCCACCGCCACGACGCATGCCGCGCACCGGGCAGGCATCCAGATAATCCAGACCCACCGCCAGTTTCAGATGACGCTCCGGCCGCGCCAGTTCATTGGTCACATCGAAGCTGTACCAGGCGTCATCCAGCCACGCTTCAGCCCATGCATGGCTGGCTAGATGCTCGCAATCCTCGCTGTACAGATACCCCGACACATAACGCGACGGAATCCCGAGACTGCGTGCGCAAGCCAGAAACGCGTGAGCATGATCCTGGCAAACACCCGCACGCCCGGCGAAGGCCTCAGCGGCGCTGGTATCGACCTCGGTGGACCCCGGCGTGTAGGTCATGTGCTGATTCAAGCCGTGCATCAGATCGATCAGCGCCGTGCGATCACGCCGCTGCTTGCAGGATTTCTCGGCGAACGCGCGTAACGCCTCATCCGCCTCGGTCAAACGGGTAAAGCGCAGGAACGGCAGCGCCGACTGGCTTTCATGCTCGGCCTCGCGCAGTTCGTCGATATCGACCTGCCCGCGCGCACCAATGATGATCGCTTCGTGCGGTTCATCCATGGTCAGCACATGCAGGATGTTGCCGAACGGATCGAGTTGCGCACGCACCGGGCGCGGCAGGTCGAGCTGCCAGCTCAACACGTGTTGACGTTCGCTATCGTGTGGGGTCAGTCGCAGGTACTGGATGCTCGCCCGCACCTGATCTTCGTAGTGATAGGTGGTCTCGTGGCTTATGGAAAGTCTCATGCAGCCTCCAGGTAGGAACTGTGAATGGCGTTGCCCAGCTGGCGCACCAGCGGGATGAATTCGGTCAGCCAGGCGTGCAGGCCTTCCTCGAGAATTTCGTTGATGCCGGTGTAGCGCAGGCGCGCGTCCATTTCTGCCGCCAGACGTTGTGCCGGTCGACCGTTGGCACCGGGCAACTGCGCAAGAATCTGATCGATCTCCTCGGTGCAGGCCCGCAGCGAGCGCGGTACATCGGCACGCAACAGCAACAACTCGGCAACATGCCGGGCGCCGGGCGCATCGCGGTAGATTTCGGTGTAGGCCTCGAATGACGACAAGGCGCGCAGCAAGGCGCTCCATTGGTAGTAGGCGTGGGCCGTACCGTCGCTGACTGCTTCAGCCTGATCGCCGGCCATTTCATAGCGGGCATCGAGCAATCGCAGGGTGTTGTCCGCGCGTTCGATGAACGTACCGAGGCGAATGAAACGAAACGCATCATTACGCATGATCGTGCCGTACGACGCACCACGAAACAGGTGCGAACGCTCCTTGATCCATTCGCAGAAACGGCTCATGCCATAGCGACTGAGGCCCTGTTCGGCGATGCCGCGAATTTCCAGCCACGTCGAATTGATGTTCTCCCACATGTCCGCCGTGATCCGCCCACGCACCGCATGGGCGCTGGCCCGAGCCGCGCCGAGGCAGCTGTAAATGCTCGCCGGGTTAGCCGCATCGAGGGCAAAAAAGTGCAGCAGACGCTCAGCATGCAGCGCGCCATGGCGCTCGAGGTAATCGTCGAGGGTGCCGGTGATCAGCAGCGGCATGGCCAATTCGTGCAAACCGTCGCCGCGACCGTCCTGCGGCATCAGCGACAGCGAATAACTGATGTCGAGCATCCGCGCGAGATTTTCCGCCCGCTCCAGGTAACGCGACATCCAATACAGATCCGAGGCAGTTCTACTTAACATGGCAAGCTTCCTTCAATCCTCGACCACCCAGGTGTCCTTGGTTCCGCCACCCTGGGAGGAATTCACCACCAAGGAGCCTTCGCGCAGCGCCACACGGGTCAACCCCCCAGGCACTACCCGGGTTTCGCGCCCGGACAAGACAAACGGACGCAAGTCGATATGGCGCGGCGCGATGCCGTTTTCGACAAAGGTCGGACAGGTCGACAGCGACAGCGTCGGTTGCGCGATGTACGCGTGGGGTTTGGCTTTGATCCGTTCGCGGAAAGCATCGATTTCCGCTTTCGTCGATGCCGGCCCGACCAACATTCCGTAACCGCCTGAGCCTTGGGTTTCCTTGACCACCAGATCTGGAAGATTGGCCAGCACGTGAGAAAGTTCAGACGGGTTGCGGCATTGCCAGGTCGGCACGTTCTTCAAAATCGGCTCTTCGTCGAGGTAGAACCGGATCATGTCAGTAACGAACGGATACACCGATTTGTCGTCCGCTACGCCGGTGCCGATGGCGTTGGCCAGCACCACGTTGCCCGAGCGATAAGAGGACAGCAGCCCCGGCACACCGAGCATCGAGTCGGGATTGAACGCCAGCGGATCGAGAAACGCGTCGTCGAGCCGACGGTAGATAACGTCCACCGCTTTCGGGCCGTCCGTAGTGCGCATGAAGACTTTGTCGTCGCGAACGAACAGATCCGCGCCCTCGACCAGTTCAACGCCCATTTCCCGCGCCAGGAATGCGTGTTCGAAGAACGCACTGTTGAAGCGCCCCGGCGTCAGCACCACCACGCTCGGGTCATCGATCGGACTTGAGCTTTTCAGGGTGTCGAGCAGCAGGTTCGGGTAGTGATCGATCGGGGCAATACGCTGCGCGGCGAACAGCTCCGGGAACAGTCGCATCATCATCTTGCGGTCTTCGAGCATGTAGCTGACGCCGCTCGGTGTTCGCAGGTTGTCTTCGAGCACGTAATAAGTGCCGTCGCCGTCGCGCACCAGATCGACGCCGGAGATGTGCGAATAGATATCGCGGTGCAGATCCAGGCCTTGCATCGCCAACTGATATTGCTCGTTGGCCAGCACCTGTTCGGCGGGAATAATCCCGGCCTTGATAATGCGCTGCTCGTGATAAAGGTCGGCAAGGAACATGTTCAACGCCTTGACCCGCTGGATGCAGCCGCGCTCAACGATTCGCCATTCACTGGCAGGAATGCTGCGCGGGATGGTGTCGAAAGGAATCAGGCGCTCGGTGCCCTGCTCGTCGCCATAGAGCGTGAACGTAATGCCGGCGCGATGGAACAGCAGATCGGCCTCGCGTCGCCGCTGGGCCAACAGCTCATCCGGCGTATCGGCCAGCCATCGGGCGAACTCCCGATAATGCGGGCGAACCTGGCCGCCGGCATCGTACATCTCATCAAAATAGGTGCGGATCATGCCGTACTCCTTGTCACCCGGACATACAGGCCTTCGCAAGGCCCGTGCCATCGGCATAAACGCTTTGATTTCAATCGGTTGGAAATACACGCCGCAGACACCGCACCATTCCTGTGCGGCAAATGCCCCAACCGGATTGCCCCCGCTTCATTGCGACGCACTGCATCGCCTATCACCAGCATAGTCAGAGTTGATTTCACTGCCCGGCGCTGCCTGCGGATAATCCGCACATTCGCTGCAAATCTTCACCGGCCCCGGCGCCATGAAGCGGCCAGCTCAACTGATTGGGATCGCCTCGGCGGCCCGCCCCGCTGTAACCCTGACCGGTTTCCTCTCCTTATCGGTCTTCCCTTTTAGCCACCCTCTCCGGTGGCTTTTTTTTGCCTCGGTTTCTTGTTTCAGGGTTTTGCCACAGCGTTTTGCTTATGCCGGAAATGACAACGGCCAACCCGAAGGTCAGCCGTTGCTCAACAAATGAAACCAGAGATCAGTTCAAACGATGGCGGTTGCGCACCTCCTGCTTCACGCCCCAGCCTTCGATGATGCCGCCCAGCGGCTCGACCACGGCGGAAAAGCCCTGCTCGAAGTCGCCGATATCGTCATATGTCGCGTACATCACTTTGCTCAATTCCAGCGCCCACGCACCGTCATCACGCAGACTGACCTGGGCATTGATGGATTCACCGCGAAATTTGCCTGCCGCCCTGCGCGCCCGCTCCTCGTCCGGGAAAATCGCGTAGAACTCGATGGGATGGAATCGGGAAAAATCGAAACCGCCTTCTTTCATGCGGCGCAGAACATTGCTGCTGATGTCTTCTTGATAGGCTGTGCTCATGAATCGTCCCCCTCGCATAGATGGATAGACTTTCCGTATTCCCGCCCCGGGCCTTTGGCCAAAGTACGACGGCAACGTGGTTGCACGCGGGAACAAGCATGTAGCTGACAAGACCAGACCTTAGCGATCCGTTCGCTGATCTCGCTTGCAGAGTAGCCCCAAGATAGAGCTGCTGCCAAGGCCTGGTTTCAAGAGATGACAGGAACTGTCAGACGGGTGTGATGCTGCGGATTTCGATGCCATTCTGGGTTTTGAGGTTTTTCACCCCAGCATCGGCGGTGCGCCCTTCCAGATCATTCAGATCCAGCTTGGCGGCGACCGGAAGAAGCCGCTCCTTGATAAGCCGCGCTGCTTCATCATCGGACGGGCATTCCTCACGTTCGAAGACTTCATCAAGAATTTCACCGTGATCATCCACGAAAGTGACTTTCCACTTTTGCATCAGTGCCTCCTCGATCAAACCCGCAAATGGGCTTACATCTATCTCGACTTTAGACGCAGAGGGTTGGTTCAAAAGGATTACAGCGGGCGAAGATGAAAAAAACGACATCTATCGTGTGGAGCAAACAAATGTGGGAGCGAGCCTGCTCGCGAAGGGGCCTGTCCAGTCGACATATTCTTTGACTGACCTGACGCCTTCGCGAGCAAGCTCGCTCCCACAGGGATATTGCAGTGTTCTTTAATCGTTGCCTGGCTTGTTGATCGCCTGCAGCACGTACTGCGGCAAGGCGAACGCGCCGATATGGATTTCAGGGTTGTAGTAGCGGGTGACGATGCCGCTGCCGATGAAGCGCTGTTGCAGGGTTTCACGGCTGAGCTTGCGATAGGCCGGGTTGGTCGAGCCCCAGGCGAAAGTCATCGAGCCGCCGATGTAGGTCGGCACGGCGGCCTGATAGAAGTGCCAGTCCGGGAACAGGCTGTTCAGGCGACCGGCAGTGGTTTTCACTTCGTCGATCTGCATGAACGGTGTGCCGTTCTGGGTCACGAGGATGCCGCCCTCGTTCAGGCAGCGATGGCAGGCCTGATAGAAGTTCTCCGAGAACAACACTTCGCCCGGGCCGATCGGGTCGGTGGAGTCGGAGATGACCACGTCGAATTTTTCCGTGGTGGTGGCGACGAAACGCATGCCGTCGTCAATCACCAGGTTCAGGCGTGGATCGTCGTAGGCGCCGCTGGAGTGGTTCGGCAAGAACGCTTTGCACATATCGACCACGGTGCCGTCGATCTCGACCATGGTGATGTGCTCGACACCGGCGTGCTTGGTCACTTCACGGAGCATGCCGCCGTCACCGCCACCAATGATCAGCACGCGCTTGGCGCTGCCGTGGGCAAGGATTGGCACGTGGGTGAGCATTTCGTGGTAGATGAATTCGTCGGCTTCAGTGGTCTGGATCACGCCGTCCAGCGCCATGACCCGGCCCATGCGCGGGTTCTGGAAAATCACCAGGTGCTGGTGTTCGGTGCGCACTTCGTGCAGCAGTTTTTCCATGCGAAAGCGCTGGCCGTAACCTTCGTAGAGGGTTTCCAGGTACTCGCTGGTTTTGGTGACGGTCATGGTCAAGTGCTCCGATGAATGCGCGGGCGCCAATCGTGGGGGCGATTGCCCGGGAAAGGCGCGCATTCTACGTTGCCGAAGATGACAGGTAGAACCTCCCTTCATCAGCAAATCGCAATCCCTTGTAGGAGTGAGCCTGCTCGCGATAGCGGTTTTTCAGTCACTGACTCATTGACTGGAGGATAGCTATCGCGAGCAGGCTCACTCCTACAGGGTATTGCGGTGTTCTCGGGATCAGCGTCAGATCCGCACGTTGCCCCGGGGTCCGGCAATCGCCCAGATGATCAGACCCAGCACTGGCAGGAGGATGATCAGCAGCACCCAGACGATTTTCATCCCGGTGGTTGCGCCGCTTTTCAGCACATTGATGATGGCCCAGATGTCGAGGGCGAGGATGATCAGACCGATCAGACCGTTGAACGTGGAACCCATGGTGTCGCTCCAGAATAGTGGCATGCACTTTTAGGATAGACGGTCGCGCGCAGGGTTCCCTTTTATTGCTATCTCGCTCAGACGTGCACAGCGATCTTCAGCGCTTCGAGCGATGGCGCAGCGGCGATACCGACTTCGGCGCACAGCTCCAGCACCCGTGGCACGTCATTGCCGTAGACCAGTACCACCTGCAGTTCGTCGTCGAGCAACTGGCTGAAGTTCATCAGTGTGTAACCGCCGTTTTCCTTGTTCATGCTGCTCATCTGCACCTGGATGCGATTGAGCGCGGTCAGCGCTTCGGTCTTGGCCAGTTGCTTGGGCTTGAGGTTGAAATCCACGCCCGGGCCAAACGAGGCAACGATCTGCGCAAACAGGTCAACGTAGGTGTCGGCCTGGAACAGCACGGTTTCCGGCAGGCTGCCGACCACGACCCACTCGCCCAACGCAATCGGGAATGTGTCGTCGTAGTTGATGTCCGGGTTGGCTGCCAGAAAGGCATCGGCATCGGCGTAAGCTTGCGCGGCTTCGTCAGCCACTTTCAGGATCTCGTCCTCGCCCATGCAGCCGGAGCTGATTTTGCTGATGAGTTCGACGAGTGCGGCTTTCATGAGGGCGGATCCTGTGGCGAAGGTGAATTTCGAGGGCGCGGAGGATAGCGCACAAAGCAAAAGATCGCAGCCTCGGCAGCGCCTGCGCTCAGCGCTCATCCACGGAATGGCAGGCCAACGCGTTCAATGGAGGAGCTAGCGCAGGCTGCGATCTTTTGAGGCCCGTCAGGCCAGCAGTTTTTCCAACTGAGCGGTGGTATCAACCGCCCCCATCGTGCGGGCCGCATCCAGCGCCGTCACGCCATTGGCGTCCTTGGCTTGCGCATTGGCCCCCTTGCTGATCAGGTAATCAACGATTTCAACGCGGTTGAACATCGCCGCCATCATCAGCGCCGTACGACCATCAAACGACGAGCCTTCGATCTCTGCGCCCGCTTCGACCAGCGCCTTGACCACCGGCAGATCGCCTTTGAATGCGGCGCCGGCAATCGGGCTCTGGCCGTTGCCATTGCGCATTTCCGGGTCGGCCTTGTGTTTGAGCAACACCTGCACCGCATCCAGATGGCCGTAATAGCTGGCCAACATCAACAACGTGTCACCCTTGCTGTTCTTCAGGTTGACTGGCAAACCGGCCGTGACCAGGCGATCAAGCATCTCGGCATCACCGTCGCGCGCCTTGTTGAAAACCTGCTCGGTGAATTCGGCAGCTTCTTCAGGGGTCATCTGGCGGCTTTGGTCGGACATGGGGCAACTCCACTTTCGGTCAATCGGAAAGCCGACAGTTTCCCGAGCGTGGCGCTGGCTGTCACCCCCTTTTTCTCAAGTCGAGCCATAGCCAGATTCAATAACGATGCTTGCCCTGATGAATTTCCGCCAACACTTCATCGGTGACCCGAACGTAAGTCTGCGTGCCGGGCAGCCATGCGAAGATCGGGTCATCCCCCGTCTGGCCGGGGTCGAACCCTTCGTTCTTGAGTCGGGTTTTCTGGTATTTGAAGGTGCCAGTGGTTTCCATCTTGACCTTCACTCGCAGGAACAATGGCACGGCATAGGCTGGCATGCGCTCCCGGGCAAAAGTCAGCAACTCGGCGAAATCCAGCGTCGCAAGGGATTCCGCTGGCGTGATCGCCGCCATACCGGCGCGGCCGTTGGTATTGCAGATCTCCACGCCATAAGCCACCGCCTCGGAAATCTGCGGGTGTTGCAGCAGAAGATTTTCGACTTCGGTGGTCGAGACGTTTTCGCCCTTCCAGCGATAGGTGTCGCCGAGGCGATCGACAAATTGAGCGTGGCCGAAGCCGATGTTGCGTAGCAGGTCGCCGGTGTTGAAAAAACGATCGCCTTTGCTAAACACGTCCTGCAACACGACCTTGGCGGTTTTCTGTGGATCGGTGTAGCCGTCCAGTGGGGCTTTTTCGTCGATCCGCGCCAACAGTAGACCCTGCGAGCCTTTGCCGACCTTGCGCATGAATCCGTCAGGACTGCGGATGGGCTCACCGCTGTGATGGTCGTAGGCGACCAATTCCCAGGCCATCAGGGAGAAACCGATGGTGTTGTCGAAATTGAGAATGTTGGTGAATCCGATGTTGCCGTCGCTCGCCGCGTACAGCTCACAGATGTGCTCGACGGCGAAACGTGTCTTGAACTCGGCCCAGGCGCCGGGGCGCAAGCCGTTGCCAATCATCTTGCGCACATCGTGACGGCTATCATCGGCGCTGGCCGGTTGATCGACCAGATAACGGCATAGCTCGCCGACGTAACCGATGGTCGTCGCGCGGTAGCGGCGCACGTCGCTCCAGAACTGACTGGCGCTGAACTTGCGACGGATCGCGAAGCCCGAGGCACCGTTTACCGCCGAACCCCAGCACACGCAAAGACCGGTGGCGTGGTACAGCGGCAAAGTGCAATAGACGACATCGTCTGGACTCATGTTAAGGGCGATCATGCCGAAACTGGCGGAGCTGCGCATCCAGCGCCCATGCTTGAACACCCCGGCCTTGGGCAGGCCGGTGGTGCCGGAGGTATAAATGTAGAAACACGGATCGTCGAAGAAGATCTGCTGGCTGCTCGGCGGATTCTCGCTGGAGGCGTCGGCACTGGCGCTGATCAGATTGACGTACCCGTCGGGCGCAATGCCCGGATGGCTGTAGGTGTCCTGATCGGCGACAAACCAGGTGCGCGGTGCAGTGATCGCTACTTGATCGCGAATCGCCGCATACGCCGCAAGCAGTTCTTCGCCCACAATGATCGCCACCGGCGCCACCAGATTCACGCTGCGGACAAGTGTGTCACGCGTCTGCGAGGTGTTGAGCAGCGCGCTGACCGCGCCGACCTTGGCCAGCGCCAGAATGGTCACCAGCAGTTCCGGGCGGTTTTCGATGAACACTGCGACCACGTCGCCCTTGCCGATACCCTGCCCGTTCAGATAGTGAGCGATGCGGTTGGCCCACTGGTTGACCTGCGCATAAGTCAGCCGCACATCGCCGTGCAATAGCGCCGGCCCCTCGGGATTGCGCAGCGTCGCTTGCTCGAATGTCCAGCCAAGGCCACAGCTTTGGGTCGGATCCGTGACATTGGCCACCTTCATGCCCTTGACCACCCGCGGGATGGCTTTGGCAATCATCGGCAGTTTGCGGAGCATCATGCCCCAGGTAATCGTGTCGCTTGGCGCGTGACTCATGACAACTCCCCGTTCGCCCCTGACGTGCAGGTCGATGTTTTTATTTTTCGGGCTTTGACTTGAAGCAACCGGCGCATTCGAGCACGGGTCGAGGTCGAAAATACGTCAGCGCTTCTCGGGCTGTACACGCGGTTTTTGCAATGTTTTGTATCCGCTGCTCTTTAGCGAGCGCAGGTGATCTGCGGTTCAGCGATTGGTTCCATCGAATCGATATCGATCCCGCAAAATGCAGGATGCACGATGGCCATTCATGCAGTTTGCACGACCACCTGAATTTTCATAATTTTTAAGTCATTGATTTATAACGATTTATTTATTTTCAAATGCTGGCACAATCGCTGCAACCTCCTCTGCATGCTTGCCATTCAAGTGCATACGGAGCTGAAAGACATGAGCCTGATCCAAGAAAAATTTACCTCCCTGTTCTCCAACTTCGACGTCACCACTGCGCCACGTCCCGATGGCGGGATCCTGCTGACCCTGCGCAGCAGCGACGGCAAAGTGTTCAAACGCGCACTGACTTATCAACAACTGCATGCCGGCGACCAACTGTCGTGGGCGATCAGCGCAATTCGTCGTGACCTGGCAGAACAAGCCAGTGAGTTGCCGCAAATTGCCATGCTGCAGAGCCAACAGCGTTTTGCTCTGCCGACATATCACTCGCTGTAATTTTAAAAGCGCATTAAACAAAACAGGCCGTGGAGCTTCCGCTTCACGGCCTGTTTTTTTTATGCCTGACGCATACCCCTGTGGGAGCGAGCTTGCTCGCGAAAGCGGTGTGTCAGAGATAAATTTTTCGTCTGATACTCCGCCTTCGCGAGCAAGCTCGCTCCCACATTGGTTTTTTGTGTGGTCAGAAGGCTTCGGGTTCGATGCCGGTGAAAGTTTCGACGGTGATGTGGCTGCCCAACTCCCCGCCTTCGCGAGCCAGGCCGCAGGTTTGCAGGCCAGCCTCTTGCGCGGCGTCGAGTTCTTCGACGATGTCCGAGAGGAACAGAATCTCCCCCGCTTCAACACCGATGGCTTGCTGGATATTGGTGTACGACTGCGCCTCGCGCTTGGGCCCTGAAGTCGTGTCGAAATAACCACTGAACAACGGCGTCAGATCCCCCGCCTCCGAGCAGCCGAAAATCAGTTTCTGCGCCTGAATCGATCCCGACGAGTACACAAACAGTTGATAACCGGCAGCATGCCAGCGCTGCAGTGCTTCAACGGCATCCGGGTAAACATGCCCCTTCAACTGCCCGGCGTGATAACCCTGCGCCCAGACCATACCTTGCAAGGCCTTGAGTGAAGTGGCTTTGCGATCTTCCTCGATCCAGCTCAAGAGAATCTCGACAACCCGCTCAACATCAGCCTGCGGCGCATTGCTGTCACGGCGCACGGCGTCGAGTTGCTCGGCCACATCGGCGCGTTCGGCGTTCTGCCGCACGAAATCCGGTAAATGTTTGGCCGCGTACGGAAACAGCACGTCAAACACGAAACTTACCGCGCTGGTGGTGCCTTCGATGTCCGTAACTATGGCTTTGATCGACATCGAATCAGTCCTCCAGACGCGGGAAGCGGCCGGCGATGTCTTCGCCGGTGAAATTGGCAACCCAGCCTTCCGGGTTGTTGAAAAGGCGAATCGCGACAAAGTGCGGATGCTCGCCCATGTCGAACCAGTGCTTGGTGCCGGCCGGTACCGAGATCAGGTCGTTCTTCTCACAAAGCACGGCATAAACGTAATCGTCGATGTGCAGGGTAAACAACCCACGGCCGGCGACGAAAAATCTGACTTCGTCTTCGCCATGGCGATGCTCTTCGAGAAACTTGGCGCGCAGCTCGGCTTTTTGCGGGTGATCGCTGTTCAGGCTGATGACGTCGACAGTGATGTAACCGCGCTCGGTCATCAGCTTATCGATCTGCTCTTTATAAGCACTGATCACCTCTTCCTGGGTGGCGCCGGGCTGGATCTTCGCGGCGGCTTGCCAGCGGTCGAAGCGCACGCCCTGCTCGGCCAGGGTCGAGGCGATGTCTTCAAAGTGGGTCAGCACCTTGTTCGGAATTTCAGGGCTTGAGACGTGATAGACGGACAGGCTGCTCATTGGGGCAATTCCTCGGTATCGGCCTTGCCGTCCGGTTCTTGCAGACCGGTCGGGCACAGCATTTCATCAGGCAAATGGGCTACTTCTGGTGAAGTCAGCCTTGGCGGTTCATGACGCTGCGGGTTTTCAACTCGCATTCAAACAGAAATTCAAAGGCCTCGATCTGCCGCAGCGCGTCGCTCATCTGCGCGCCCCAGGTGTAGAGGCCGTGGCCGCGAATCAGGTAACCGACACAATCAGGATGGGCGTCGAGCCAAGGCTGCACCTTGGCGGCGAGGCGCGCAATGTCCTGATCGTTGTCGAAAATCGGCACGCGCACCCGCGATTCATGGGTCGAGATGCCGCTGAAGGCTTTTTGCAACTCGTAGTCTTCGAACTCGATAAAGTCCTGCGGAGTCAGGCGCGACAGCACCGTGGCGTTGACCGAATGGGTGTGCAGCACTGCGCCGATCTCCGGCCGCCAGCTATACAGCTGGGTGTGCAGCAGGGTTTCGGCGGACGGCTTTTTGCCCGGCTCCAGGCTAGTGCCGGAGAGGTCGGTGGCGAGCACATCGTCCACACTCAACTGGCCCTTGTGCTTGCCCGAAACGGTCAACAGCGCTTCGCTCGGCGACAGGCGTGTCGAGTAATTGCTGCTGGTGGCCGGCGACCAGCCGCGACCATAAAGAAAGCGCCCGGCATCGACGATTTGCTGGGCGAGTTGTTCACGCGTAAGGCTCATGGCCGGTCCTCTTGCATACGTGTGGCAATGATAACGGCAGCAGCGAGCGCCGCGAGACTGGCAATACTAAAGGTCAATGTCGCGCCGAGGGCATTCCAGCTGTAGCCGGAATACAACGCGCCCATGGCGCCGCCGGTGCCGGCCAGTGCGGCGTACAACGCCTGGCCCTGCCCTTGCTGGCGCGCGCCGAAGCTACGTTGCACGAAAGCGATGGCAGCGGCGTGAAAACTGCCGAAAGTCGCCGCGTGAAGCACCTGCGCAAACAACAGCACCCACAGGAACTCGGCGAACGAACCTAGTAACAACCAGCGCAGCGCTGCCAGCAGAAAACTTGCCATCAGCACCCGGCGCAGGGAAAACCGCGCGAGAATCCGGCTCATTGCCATGAACATCAGCACTTCGGCAACGACACCCACGGCCCAGAGCATGCCGATGGTGCCACGTGTGTAACCGAGTCGTTCAAGGTGCAGGGTCAGAAAGGTGTAATACGGGCCGTGGCTCATTTGCATCAGCGCGACGCAGCCGTAAAACGCCAGCACGCCGGGATTGCGCAGTTGTGTGAGAAAGCCCTCACCGCTCGGCCGATTGCCTTGCGGCGGCTGCGCGTTCGGCACCCACAGACTGCTGAGGACGATGCCGGCCATGATCAACACCAGCGCCGCCGGGTAGATGTCGAGGCTGAGCAATTCGAACAATCGGCCGAGTGCAACCACGGTGATGATGAAACCGATCGAGCCCCATAAGCGGATTTGGCTGTAGCGCGAGGTCTGCCCCTGCAAATGCGCCAGGGTGATGACTTCGAACTGCGGCAGCACCGCGTGCCAGAAGAACGCGTGCAGCGCCATGACCATCGCCAACCAGGCGTAGGTCTTGCTGACGAAGATCAGTGAAAACGTCAGCAGCGTACACACCGCGCCGAAACGCACGATAGCCAGGCGTTTGCCGGTGTAATCACCGAGCCAGCCCCAGATGTTCGGCGCCACACAGCGCATCAGCATCGGGATCGCGACCAGCTCACCGATCCGCGCAGGACTGAAGCCGAGGTGGTCGAAGTACAGCGCCAGAAACGGCGCTGTCGACCCGAGCAAGGCGAAATAGAACAGATAGAAACTGGACAGCCGCCAGTAAGGGAGCGCCGCCACGCCGGTTATGCCGCGACGGCTTTAAGGCCTGCCATCAAAGCTGACCCAGCACCGGCGTGCTCACGCGCACATCGGCATTCTGGCCACGGTGACGCAGCAAGTGATCCATCAGCACAATGGCCATCATCGCTTCGGCAATCGGCGTGGCACGGATGCCGACGCACGGATCGTGACGGCCCTTGGTGATCACATCGACCGGATTGCCGTGGATGTCGATCGAACGGCCCGGGGTGGTGATGCTCGACGTCGGCTTCAAGGCCAGATGCGCAACGATCGGCTGACCGGACGAAATACCACCGAGGATGCCGCCCGCGTTGTTGCTGAGGAAACCTTCCGGGGTCATTTCATCGCGGTGTTCGGTGCCGCGCTGGGCGACCGAGGCAAAACCGGCACCGATTTCCACGCCTTTGACTGCGTTGATGCTCATCAGCGCATGCGCCAGCTCAGCGTCGAGACGGTCGAAAATCGGCTCGCCCAGACCCGGCATCACGCCTTCGGCAACGACGGTGATCTTCGCCCCGACCGAGTCCTGATCGCGGCGCAATTGATCCATGTAGGCTTCCAGCTCCGGGACTTTGTCCGGATCGGGGCTGAAGAAAGCGTTGTCTTCCACCGAATCCCAGGTCTTGAACGGGATTTCGATCGGGCCGAGCTGGCTCATGTAGCCACGAATGACAATGCCTTGGGTGGCCAGGTATTTCTTCGCGATCGCACCGGCCGCTACGCGCATTGCGGTCTCGCGCGCCGAGCTGCGACCACCGCCACGGTAGTCGCGCTCGCCGTATTTGTGGTGATAGGTATAGTCGGCGTGGGCCGGGCGGAACAGATCCTTGATCGCCGAGTAGTCCTTGGACTTCTGGTCGGTGTTGCGAATCAGCAGGCCGATCGAGCAACCGGTGGTGCGGCCTTCGAATACGCCAGAGAGGATTTCGACTTCGTCGGCTTCCTGACGCTGGGTGGTGTGGCGGCTGGTGCCCGGCTTGCGGCGATCGAGGTCGCGCTGCAGGTCTTCGAGGGAGATCTCCAGGCCCGGCGGGCAGCCGTCGACAATGGCGACCAACGCCGGACCATGGCTTTCGCCAGCGGTGGTGACAGTGAACAACTTGCCGTAGGTATTGCCGGACATGCAGGACGCTCCGTGAAATCAAACCCAAATTCGTGATGCGCGCCAGTATACGCAGGCTAACCGAGTAGTTCATCCTCGAACCTTAGTGGTGCTGGCGAGTCCAACCGGCACCTTGGCGAATGATGGCGTGATGATGCTGCGAGTTTTGATCTTGAGTCTTACCCTCTTTACGGGCTTTGCCCAAGCGACGGTCCTACAACGCCCGGTCACTCTGGATACCGGCACCGGCGAACTTTTCGGTTCGCTGCTGCTGCCAAAGTCCGACAATCCGGTGCCGGTTGTCCTGATTATTTCTGGCTCCGGTCCTACGGATCGCGACGGAAACAACCCCGACGGCGGGCGCAACGACAGCCTCAAGCGCCTGGCGTGGGTGCTGGCCAAACACAACATTGCCAGTGTGCGTTACGACAAACGCGGTGTTGCGGCGAGTCTGGCGGCAACGCCGGATGAGCGCAATTTATCGGTGGAGGCCTATGCGGCAGACGCAGTGGCGTGGGGGCAGAAGCTCAAGGCCGATCCGCGTTTCGGCAGATTGATCCTGCTCGGCCACAGTGAAGGCGCGCTGATTGCCAGCCTCGCCGCGCCGAAAGTGGATGCCGCTGCGGTGATTTCCCTGTCCGGCAGCGCGCGCCCGGTCGATCAGGTGATCCGCGAGCAATTGGCTCGCAGCCTCCCACCTCCGTTGATGCTACGCAGCAATGAATTGCTCGACAGCCTCAAGGCCGGCCACACTGACGACAATGTGCCGCAACCGTTGCAGGTGATTTTCCGCCCGAGCGTGCAGCCGTATCTGATTTCGCTGTTCCGTCAGGATCCCGCGAAAGCCTTCGCGCAATTGAAGATGCCGGCGCTGATCGTCCAGGGCAGCAACGACATGCAGGTCGGCGTTGGCGATGCGCAGGCGCTGAAAGCCGCCAAACCCGACGCCGAACTGGCGGTGATCGACGGCATGAACCACGTCATGCGCATCGTCCACAACGATATGAAGCGGCAATTGGCTTCGTACAAGGATCCGAATTTGCCACTGGCGGCGGAACTTGGCGCGAAGATCATCGAGTTTATTGACGGACTTCGCACCCGTTAACGGTTGTTTACCCTCTAGTCCTGCAAAAAACGGCCGATAAGCCTTTGTCGCCAGCGCAACGGCTGGCGACAAGCAGGGCTTGGACAGGATCTCGCCGTTATGACTGATACCCCGACTTCACCCGACACCACCGCTGAAAAAGACGCACCGCCAGCGGTCGAGCTGCCGTGGGCGGATGTCCACGTCGAGCACCACAAGATGCTCCGCCTGGCCCCGCTGCAGACCGACCGCAACACTGGCGGCCGCCCCTTGCGCTTCGTCGAATTCGGCTATGCCGAACGCAACAGCAAAGAAAAAAGCCTGATGCGCATGACGATCAAGCTGCCCGGCCAGCGTGTGCGCAAAGAGCAGAATCAGCTGGACGTGTGGGTTGATCACACGACCAAACGTGTGCACTTCGGCCCCGACAGTGGCTTGCAGATCGAACCAATGAACCGTGGCATCGGCCGTTACATGGCCGCGCAAGGCATCAATTGGGCGAAAAAGCGCTGGCCCACCTACACCGTTGACGGCATGGACTTGAACAACAAGGACGCGCTGAACGAAGACACCCGCCTGCGTCGCGATCATTTCCTGCGGGTGCATGGTTTTGATGTGGTGTACGCCGATGCCCAGCACTTGAAGGGCAGCGTCAAGGATGTGTTGGTCGGCGATTTGCTCGGCGACTGGAACAGCGAGAAGCTGCAGATCGTCGAGATTCTTGAAGCGGCACAGATGCTTCAGCAGGCCGAACAGAATCTGGCCGAGCAGGAAGTGAAGCTGAAGAAACAGGAAGAGAAGGTCAGCAAGTTCAAGCGTGAAGACGCCGGGCTGCGTTTCACCATTACCTGTCTGGTGGCGTTTGCGGTGTTTCAGGCGGGGTTGTTGATCTGGATTGCCACGCATCGCTGATGGCTTGAGACCGCAGTGCGGCGATTCGCGAGCAGGCTCGCTCCCACAGGGAAATGCATTCCATAGGTGGGACCGAGCTTGCTTGCGAAGCTTTTAGGCTTTAGACGCGGGAAGCGAACAGCGCCTGATGATCGCGGCACTGCTCCGCCGTCAGCATGAACACACCATGCCCGCCGCGCTCGAATTCGAGCCAGGCGAAATCGACTTCCGGGTACAACGCGTCAACGTGTACCTGACTGTTGCCCACCTCGACAATCAGCAAGCCCTTCTCGGTCAGATGATCGGCCGCTTCAGCGAGCATGCGTCGCACTAGGTTCAAACCATCGTCGCCACAGGCCAGGCCCAGCTCCGGTTCATGCTGATACTCGTCCGGCATGTCGGCGAAATCCTCCGCATCAACGTAAGGCGGGTTCGACACGATCAGGTCGAAACGCTGGCCCGGCAAGCCATCAAAGCCATCGCCCTGCACGGTATAGACGCGCTCATCGACGCCATGGCGCTCGATGTTCTGGTTGGCCACTTCCAGCGCTTCGAACGACAGATCGGCCAGCACCACTTCGGCGTTCTGAAACTCGTAGGCGCAGGCGATACCGATGCAACCGGAACCGGTGCACAGGTCGAGAATCCGCGCAGGTTCATTGCCGATCCACGGGGCGAAACGGTTTTCGATCAGTTCGCCGATGGGCGAACGCGGGATCAACACGCGCTCATCGACGATGAACGACATGCCGCAGAACCATGCCTCACCCAACAGGTAAGCGGTGGGAATGCGTTCTTCGATACGGCGCTTGAGCAGGCGTTGCAGGTTAACCAACTCGTCGTCTTCCAGCGCGCAATCGAGATAGCTGTCGGCGATTTCCCACGGCAGGTGCAACGCGCCGAGCACGAGTTGCCGGGCTTCGTCCCAAGCATTGTCGGTGCCATGGCCGAAAAACAGATCCTCCCCATGGAAGCGGCTGACGGCCCAACGGATATGGTCACGCAGGGTACGAAGGCGGGAAGTGATCACGGCGCAGAACTCCAGAAAAAACGACTGGCGATTCTAGCAGCCAAAACGCGCGACGACGACGCAGGAAAAACATCGCACCGACGGTAGGAGTTTTCTGTTTTTTGCATCGGCTATTGAACAGAACGTGTAACTTGACAAGGCTGCAGGCCAATAACGACGGTGCCTACGATGGTAGCGATTCACAGAACCGCTCAGCCAGAGGACAATGTCGCAAAAGCCCCACCCCAAGGAGCCCCAGAATGTCCGTTCCAAAAACGATGTTTCAACTCAGCGGTCGCGGTTACGCAGCGGCCACACTGAGCCATGCCACCGTGGTCATCATCGATGCCCAGAAAGAATATCTCAGTGGCCCGCTGGCCCTGAGCGGCATGGACGCGGCCGTCGCAAACATCAAGCAAGTGGTTGCCGCAGCCCGTGCAGCCGGTCGGCCGATCGTGCACGTGCGTCACCTCGGCACCGTCGGCGGCCTGTTCGACCCGCAGGGCGAACGCGGCGAATTCATCCCTGGCCTCGAGCCACACGGCGATGAAACCATTATCGGCAAACTGCTGCCGAGCGCGTTCCACGGCACCGAATTGCTGGACCGTTTGCAAAACCTTGGCTCGCTGGACCTGATCGTCTGCGGTTTCATGAGCCACTCCAGTGTCAGCACCACCGTACGTGCGGCGAAGAATCTGGGTTTCCGCTGCACTCTGGTCGAAGACGCCTGCGCCACCCGCGACCTGCCGTTCAAGGGCCGCGTGCTCAGCGCCGCTGTGGTACAGGAAGCCGAAATGGCGATCATGGCGGACAACTTCGCCACCCTCGCGCTGACGCAAGACCTGATCTGATCGACCCTGATGAGCGGCTCACGGCGCCGCTCATCCGCAAAATCCTCTCATTTGCCGCAAATGCCATAGCCTCAGGAACAACCCGGTCAACTCCCGGTCGAAGGGCCGATACCCATTGAGGAAGGTCGGAATGAAGTTATCCGATGGATTTGACGCACGCCGCTTGCGGCCCAAAGGCCAAAGCAACTGGCGTTTTCGATTCGGCGCGGCGATTGCCGCCATTCTGGCGACGTTCGGTGTGCTGCTGGCGATGGCCGGGGCCGCCAGCCTGCTCGGGCGCCCGCCAGCGCTCGGTGATTTGAATGCCACGCCGATGGGTTCGGCGATCATTCTGGCTGTCGGCTTGCTGTTTCTGTATTTCGGCGTGGCGCTGTGGCGTCGTTGCCGGCGTCGCGCCCGGCAATCGCGGGAACTGAACATGTCCCCGCACCTGATGAAAAAACACGACTGAATCACCGGCCTGGCTTTTTGCCGGGCCGTTTTGTTTCGACTTGGGTAAACTGGCCGCCCTTCGCGGAGGCTGACATGCAAGACGACGATTTTTCCCTGTTCAAAAGTGCGATCCAAGGCGTCAAGCCGATCAAGCACGACCGCGCCGACACCGGCAAACCCAAGGCTGACCGCGCACAGATCGCCAAGCTGCGCCAGTCCGCCACCGTGCGCACCGACACCGCTACCGTGGATGGCCTGTCCGACCAGTTCGTGATCGATGTCGGCCCGGAAGACGAGTTGATGTGGTCCCGTGACGGCGTGCAGGAAAGTCAGATGCGCAAGCTCAAGGTCGGCCAGATCCCGTTCGAAGGCAGCCTCGACCTGCACGGCATGAGCGTGGAAAAGGCCCGCGAAACCCTCTGGGCCTTTCTTGCCGAAGCGACTAAATTCGAAATTCGCTGCGTACGCGTCACCCACGGCAAGGCTGTGCGCCTGGACGGCAAGCGGCCAATGATCAAAAGCCACGTCAACACCTGGTTGCGCCAGCATGCCCAAGTGCTTGGTTTCTGCTCGTGTCAGGCGAAACACGGCGGTGCCGGCGCGGTTTACGTGATGCTCAAACGCACCATGATGGAAGGCCGTGACGAATAATCCCGTTACACCGAACTTGCAGGGTTGTGTCCGCCACCGTACCCTTGCCCTTTGCGAAAATCCCCACAGGTAGTTTCATGTCCCTGGAACAGAATTACACCGCGATTCTCGGCCAATTGGGCGAGGACGTGTCCCGCGAGGGCCTGCTCGACACGCCAAAGCGTGCCGCCAAAGCCATGCAGTACCTCTGCCGCGGTTATGAACAGACGCTCGAAGAGGTCACCAACGGTGCCCTGTTCAGCTCCGACAACAGCGAAATGGTGCTGGTCAAGGACATCGAGTTGTACTCGTTGTGCGAACACCACCTGCTGCCGTTCATCGGCAAGGCGCATGTTGCGTACATCCCGAGCGGCAAAGTGCTGGGCCTGTCGAAGGTCGCGCGGATCGTCGACATGTACGCCCGTCGCCTGCAGATCCAGGAAAACCTCAGCCGCCAGATCGCCGATGCAGTGATGCAAGTCACCGGCGCGCTGGGCGTAGCCGTGGTGATCGAGGCCAAGCACATGTGCATGATGATGCGCGGTGTCGAGAAGCAGAATTCGTCGATGATCACTTCGGTGATGCTCGGTGAGTTCCGCGAAAACGCAGCGACCCGCAGCGAATTCCTCAGCCTCATCAAGTAATTCGTTGCCCGAAGAAAACCGGCATTCATCGCCGGTTTTTTTTCGTCCGTGAAAAATCGGGTAAGCTGCGCGCCTTTCTCAATTTGCACCGTGAGGCTTTAAACGTGTTCGTCAAAGCGCTTCGTGTCGGCCTCGGCCAACTGGTTATCTTCATCGACTTCATCACCCGCCCGGGCAAGAAACAGCGTCCTGCCGAAACTCAGGCCCAGGTCAATGCCGCCGCGCAAGGCCTGACCCTGTATCAGTTCCATGCCTGCCCGTTTTGCGTGAAAACCCGCCGCACGCTGCGTCGCCTGAATGTGCCGGTGGCGCTGAAGGATGCGAAGAACAACGAACAGGATCGTCAGACGCTGCTGGATCAGGGCGGCCGGATCAAGGTGCCTTGCCTGCGCATTGAAGAGAATGGCCAGACAACCTGGATGTATGAGTCCAAGGTGATTATTGATTATCTGGATAAGCGGTTTGCGGCGGTCTGATGATTATGTGGTGGGTTGATTGACGCTTTCGCAAGCAGGCTCGCTCCCACCCTTTGGAATGCATTTCCACTGTGGGAGCGAGCCTGCTCGCGAAGAGGCCCTCTCAGCTACCGCAAATCCCGGACAAAAATAAACCGGCCCTCGAGCCGGTTTATTTGTTTTCAGGCCGCGTTCTCTAGCAGCGCCTGGTGCACCACCGCCGCCAATCGCTTGAGCCCTTCATCCAGTCGTGCCGGATCGATGTGGCTGAAGTTCAAGCGCAAATGCCCAAGGTTGTTATCCGGATCCGGAAAGAACGGCTCCCCCGGCATAAACGCCACGTCATTGGCCAACGCCTCATTGAGCAACGTTCGCGTATCCAGCGGCTGCTTCAACGTCAGCCAGAAAAACAGCCCGCCCTGCGGCATGTTCCAGTCGGCCAGATCAGCAAAGTGCGTTTCCAGCGCCGCCTGGAAGGCATCGCGCCGTTGCCGATAGAAGCCGCGCAACTCGCTCAGATGCTGCTGATACTTGTCGCTGCCGATCCATTGCAGGGCCTGCCACTGACCGATGCGGTTGGTATGCAGATCTGCCGATTGCTTGAGTTTGAGCAGATGCGGGAACAGGTCCGGGCTGGCGATCAAGTAACCGACGCGTAAACCGGGCAACAAGGTTTTCGACACGGTGCCGGTGTAGATCCAGCTCGCCTTCTGCAGACGCCCGGCAATCGGCTTGGCGCTGCCGCCATCGAAAGTCAGCTCGCGGTAGGGTTCGTCCTCGATCAGGGTGACGCCGAATTCGTCGAGCAATGCCGCTACGGCTGCACGCTTGGCTTCGCTGTAACGCACGGCGGACGGATTCTGGAACGTCGGGATCAGGTAGATGAACGCTGGCCGGTGCTGTTCGAGACGACTGCGCAATTGCGCCAGATTCGGGCCGTCGGCTTCTTGCGGCACGGTCAGGCAATCGGCGCCGAACAGCTGGAAAATCTGCAATGCAGCGAGATAGGTCGGCGCCTCAAGCAGAATTTCCGTGCCCTTGTCGATGTACAGTTTGGCCGCCAGATCGAGGGTTTGCTGCGAGCCGCTGACCACCAGTACCTGACTTGCGGTGCACTCCAGGCCCAGCGCCCTCGCCTCCGCTGCCAAGGCTTCGCGCAATGCCGGTTCGCCTTCGCTCATGCCGTATTGGCCGAGCGACAGCGGCATGTCAGCCCACTCGACCTTCGGCAGCATCGCTTCGGCCGGCAAGCCACCAGCGAACGACATGACCTCCGGACGCTGGGCGGCGGCAAGGATTTCACGGATCAAAGAACTTTTAAGGCGCGCGACACGTTCGGAAAAAGCCATGGAAGTCACCGGTAGCGAGGCATGGGAAAAATGAGTCAAACTGGTTGACTGAAATTACGACAGCTTGAGCGAGTACGTCAATATGCTTGACCTTAAAAACCCCGCGAGCCAACAACAGGCGATGGAAGCGTTTTTCTTCGGCTATCAAGCCTTCACCGCCAAGGCTGATGAAATGCTCGAGCGCCGTGGGCTGTCGCGGGTACATCAGCGAATTGTGTTTTTCATCGCTCGATACCCGAATTTGAGCGTGAAGGAATTGCTGGGATTGCTTGGCGTGAGCAAGCAGGCCTTGAACATGCCGTTGCGGCAGTTACAGGAAATGCATCTGGTTGACAGTGTGGCGTCCGAGGCCGACAAGCGAAAGCGTCTGCTGGAGTTGACGGCCGAAGGCGCGAAGTTTGAACAGGCGCTGCGGCGTGAGCAGGTGAAATTACTGGAGCGAGTGTTTGCCGAGGCTGGCGAGGCGGCGGTGAATGGCTGGTTGGCGGTGAATATGGCACTGGGGAAAAGTCAGACGGCTCTCGATTGAATGGGACTGCCTCTTCGCGGGCAAGCTCGCTCCCACAGGGGAACGCATTCCAAACGTGGGAGCGAGCCTGCTCGCAAAGGGGCCAGTGCAGGCGATATATCGCTATCGACGGAACTTTCGTAAACAAAACCAAAAACAATATTTGCTTTATTTGTACACAAAAGCATAATCCACAGCGTGCGAGTTCCTGACCGCATGGTCAACAAATTCGCGTATGCCTCAAAGGGCCGCTGCCACCCCTCATGGGTCCGGCCCTGGAAATAACAATAAAACTCTTGAGGAGTACTCGCTGTGGAAAGCCGCAAATCCGAAGCATCGACGCTGGACCTCTCGCCGCCATTACGCAGTGGCCTGCTGGAACGTCTGTTTAAACTCAGCTTGCATGGCACCACGGTGAAGACCGAGCTGATTGCCGGTCTGACAACCTTCATCACCATGGCTTACATCATCTTCGTCAACCCGAACATCATGGCCGATGCCGGGATCGACCATGGTGCAGCCTTCGTCGCCACCTGTATCGCCGCCGCGCTGGGCTGCCTGTTGATGGGCCTGTACGCCAACTGGCCAGTGGGTCTGGCGCCGGGCATGGGCCTCAACGCCTTCTTCACCTACACCGTGGTCGGCACCATGGGCTACAACTGGGAAACTGCACTGGGTGCGGTGTTCGTCTCCGGTGTGCTGTTCATGATCCTGACTTTCTCGCGGATTCGCGAGTGGCTGCTGAACAGCATTCCAGTCAGCCTGCGCTTTGCGATGGGTGCCGGTGTCGGTCTGTTTCTTGGCCTGATCGGCCTGAAAACCGCGGGTATCGTCGTCGATAGCCCGGCCACACTGATCAAACTCGGCTCCCTGCGCGAACCCGGCCCACTGCTCGCGGCCATCTGCTTTCTGATGATCGCGATCCTCAGCTACCACCGAGTCTTCGGCGCAATCCTCATCAGCATCATCACCGTGACCCTGGCCGGTTGGGGCCTGGGCATCGTGCACTACGAAGGGATCATGTCGACCCCGCCAAGTCTGGCTCCGACCTTCATGGCCATGAACGTCGCCGGCGTGTTTAACGTCAGCATGATCAGCGTGGTACTGGCCTTTCTCTTTGTGCACATGTTCGACACCGCCGGCACGCTGATGGGCGTCGCCCAGCGCGCCAATCTGGTGAATGCTGACGGCCGTATCGAAAACCTCTCCCGCGCGATGAAAGCCGACAGTGCGTCCAGCGTGTTCGGTGCCGTGGTCGGTGTTCCGCCAGTCACCAGTTACGTAGAAAGTGCCGCTGGCGTAGCCGCTGGTGGTCGGACTGGTCTTACCGCAGTCACCGTAGGTGTGCTATTTATAGCGGCGATGTTCTTCGCACCGCTGGCCGGCATGATTCCCGCTTACGCCACCGCCGGTGCACTGATCTATGTGGCGATGCTGATGATGGGCGGCATGGCCCACATCGAATGGGACGAAGCCACTGACGCCATCCCGGCCATCGTCACCGCGATCATGATGCCACTGACCTTTTCGGTCGCCGACGGCATCGCGCTGGGCTTCATCACCTACGTGGCGTTGAAGGCCGGTACCGGCAAGTACAAGGAAATTTCCGTGAGCCTGTGGGTGCTCTGCGCGATCTTCATCGCCAAGTTCATCTTCTTGTAAGCGTCACGCGGTTCAAGCTTCAACACAGCCTCACCCAATCGGGTGGGGCTTTTGCACATTCTTGAGTACAACAAAAAAAGGAGGAAAGTGATGACTCTGGAAACCTGGCTGCTGTTCAGCGGCGCTGCATTGGTGGTGATCCTGATTCCGGGGCCACTGTCGTTGTTGATGATCAGCAACAGTCTGAATTATGGGTTGCGCCGTTCTTATCCGGCATTTCTCGGTGGCGTATTCGCCTCTATCTGCCTGCTCAGTGCTTCGGCGTTGGGGCTGGGTGCCTTGTTGCTGGCATCGGAGCAACTGTTCAGCGCCCTGAAAATCGTCGGCGGACTCTATCTGTTCTATCTGGCCTGGCAGAGCTGGCAGCAATCGCGCCAGCCATCGGTCGGCGCCGTCGTGCCACAAGCTGCCGCCGTTCCACGGTTTCGCGCGTTGTTCGGGCGCGCCTTTGTACTGGGCGCCAGCAACCCGAAAGACATCCTGTTCTTCGCCGCTTTCCTGCCGCAATTCCTCAGCGCCGAACAGCCCTTCCTGCCGCAGTTGCTGGTGATGATCGCCACCTGGACTCTGCTGGATCTGCTGTGCAAGCTGGCCTACGGACTCGGAGCCCACGGCGCAGCGCGTTACTTGCGCAGTGGCAAAGGACAGAGCTGGTTCAACCGGATCAGTGCCGGCTTGTTCGGAGGCGCCGGCGCGGCATCGTTGCTCAGCAGTCACTGAGACATTTGGATCACAAACTTTTTATTTACTGTAGCCATCCCTGACTTGAAAAACTCAAGTCAGGGATGGCATTCGCAGCGACCGCTCGTGTTGCTCGCGACATCTCCCCGCCGCCACAACTGCATCCCTCAAGCGCAATACACAGCAACAACCCGTTGATGTACATCGTTCAAAAGGCGACCGTACTATCACGACTCAAATAAATAAAAACCCGCCAGAACAAGGAAGTTCACATGGCCACCCTGATACGTAAAGCGTCATTGGAAACTGCAGAAATCACCGACGCCGTCGTCATCGCCGACATGCGTTTCGAGAGCAATGAACATCATCTTTCGACCATTGACTTCAAACCCGAAACTGATGAAACAACCAGCATCAAAGTAAAAAGCAAAGTCGATCAATTGAAAATAGTCGACTCCGTATTCGGCCCGCTGCAAATCGGCAATATTTCAATAACACGAGTGTCACTTGATGCCTTGGGCGCAACGTTTGACGGCCAGCCACTGAGCGGCAAAAGCACCTTTTTCCGGGTACCCAAGCGATCTTTCATCAACGCGTTGCAGTTCAGTGCTGTCGACATTGAACACCATATGAAATCGTCAAAAGGCAAGGACAGTTATTTGTTGACGACACTGCTTTTCGAAATGGCCAGCGAACGCCCACTGACGGCCCCTCATCTGATAAGAGAAAGTTCGCAAGTCTCTACAGACGAAGGTAACTACCGTAGCAAATTGGTAAAACTACTGGATTCTGCACAGAAACTGGATCTGTATCACGCAAACCTGCCCAAACATAATCCTCGCTGGGTGTCCCTGGCGAAAAGTTACGCCGCGCTCGGTTCGAGTGTCGGCATCCAGGCTTTCGGCATATTCATGGGTTTACGCGGTGTGGTGGATGCTATCAAAGCAAACAACACCACCGAAGTCGCCATCAACAGCTTGGGTATTGGTACTGAAGTGGGTTCCATCGTTGTTGACATCGCCGTCAGCAAAATTGCGTCGAATATGCTCTCGGCCGGGCAAGGCGCCCTGATGGATTTTGCCAAAACCCGGTTTGCCCTGAGGCTGGGTCGCTCCGGCGGTTTGATCGGCGGCGCACTGACATTGCCGTTCGATATCTTCACCGCTGTCAGATCGATCAATGCCGCTGAAAATGCCGTCGGAAAAGAAGCCATGGACCATTACGTGAGCGCTGGATTGAGTATTACCAGCGCGGCCATGACGGTCATCCTCGGTGCGGCAGCGTTGGCAGGCTTTTCATTTGCAGGCCCGGTCGGGCTTGCAGCTGGAGCAATCCTGGCCATCGGATCGCAAATTTATGGCGCGGTACGCGTGGTCGACGACATTGATGACTACATCGAACTGACGCTGGACGAGCGCTGGCGCACAGGCTGGTTTTCGTTCTGCATGATGGACCCTGACCAGGCCGTGCAAAACCGCTATCTGCTGGCAAAAACCAGGCTCCAACACGCGAAACAATTGAAAGAAACAGCCAGAAAACTGTTGGATGGGCAACTAAAGGACACAACCGAAGCCATCGTTAATGGCAAGTTTGAAGTCCACCTCAAACCCTCCCGAGTGCGCAAGCGTAACTGGTGGACCAAACGAGACAGTTGGGAAACGATCCAGGTTCCCGAGATCAAGGGAGGCGATGACATCATTGACGCCCGCAACGGGGTTTCCAAGGATACGCCTGGTGCAGAGTTGGGTACGGTTGGCGAAAACAAGGGCATTCTCTGGTTCATCAGCGAGGGCCAGGACTCAATCAAGGGCGTTGAAAACAAACCCAACAGCTTTCACTACCGATCGGGAAAAAAACAGCTGACCGGGGGTGAGAAAGATGACCGCTTCGTGTTCGAGGGTGCAGGGGATCTGCTTGTACAGGATGCCCAGATTTCTGAGTATTCAACATTGAAAGGCGGCGCAGGCAACGACACGCTTGTTCTGGCTGGAAGCAATTACACCCGCCGCACCGATAGAAAAGGCTATGACGTCGATCTGCTGGCCCAAACCCTGCAGGTAATCGCAACCGATCCGTCTGCCGAAGAGGGTGAAAAATATACTCTCCACAGCCTTCTGGAAAGTATCGAGAATGTTGAAACGGTCAGCGGGGCCATCAGTGTTGTGACCGGTTCGGATAAACGCAACATCATTAATTCGCGCGGCCAGGACACCATCAATGCGGGGCCCGGAAATGATCAAATCCATCTGACGTATCCCGGAGCAAAAGCCTCCGGTGAGGCTGGCATTGACGAATACATCATTGACCACAAACCAGGCCGTATTGCCATCATCGAAGACGGCACAGAAGAAAGTATTGTTCTGCTCAACTGGAAATACGAACTGATCGAAAGCTGGGCAATCGAGAATGGCGCGCTGATCATCAGTTCCCGGTTCGCATTTGCGGACGACCCGAAAAGTGTCGTGATCATTCAAGGCCTGTATAAGAAAGACGCAAACAACTTCGTATTGCAGAATAATAAATTCACGTTCATGACCGGCGACGGCTACTCGTTAAAACTGCCTGACGCCCCCGACCTGCCCGACAGCATCGAAAATGGCCACAACTTCGAAATCGAAGTCGTCGTTGTAAAAAAAGGAACACCCGAAAGACCGCTTATCCTCCACGCTCCCGAGTGCCTGATCGATCATCAGCGTGATGCGAGTTACTACCTGCCAAGGTCCAGGAAAAACACGACACTCCGGTTGGTGAAACGTGCTGAAGCGGTGGTTCGTCTGCATCTTGATTACGACATCAGCGAACTGACACAGGTTGAAGCGCACTTTACCTCGGGAGAGAAGAAGTCAAATGGAGAACTTTTTGCGGGATGCGACCTGATTTATCACTTCGGCCAAAACACACTGAAATTTGGCTTGTTCGCCTATGCGGAAGGTGGATTTGACCCCAGAAACATGATCAGGATCTTGCGAACCATGGCCGCACGTCCCAACTACCGGGTTGTGCTCATTTTTAAAGGTGGCGTCACGGTCAATTTGCAGCTGACACCGGAAACCGATGTTTGCCCCCTTGAAAGCCATAATCCGAATGATTTTGATACTTGGACGACGCAGCTCTCACTACCACTGCCACGGCGCACAGATCAGACGCCTTTTGAGTTACCTGAAACCAAACCCTTCAAATTCGACAGGGCGGGATGCGGTTCGCTTTTTTCCTACCCCGAGCAAACTTCGATCCAGAATCTTGAAGGTACTGGTTCCACCTACCTGATTCATCTGGTTGCCGATATAGCGATCAGATTGTCTACCCCGGGAGCACTCGCGAACGCCCCTGCCAGACTGCCTTACTCTTCCACCTGGGACCTCGACGCGACGAAACTCGGCAAGGTCGAGATCAGGCTGGAAAATAACCAGCTGCACATCGGCACCTGCATTATTCATTTGCCCGAGTACGAAAGCGAAGACCTGATCGATCAGGTCCGTGTCATTACCGAGAAAGGGGTTGTCCATACCGTCGATCTTTCTTTCGACAGGGTTTACCTGGATGGTCTGGATGCCCGCTTCTTTGAAGACCCCGACCCGGCAAAAGACTTGCCCGAGGCCCTTGCAGCAATGGCCAATCAAGAGATCAAAGTGAGAAACATCGTGCTCGCCGACAATCGTCCCGAGGCACTGAGCTACAACTTTCCCGCACACGGCTGGATCCTGCGCAGAGACAAATCTCGCGTTGAATACTCAGCACTGCAAGTGGTCAATCGGTGCAGCCATCAAGACCTCACCCTCTTTGCACAGCCGCCGTTGATGACTGTTCCCCCTGCTTGACGCGCCACACACCCGTCAAAAACCGATAACCGCGTGCGCACTCCGAAGTGCAGTAACCGAACATCTCCACAGGGATGCGGACGAGTGCGCCTGAAAAATGCGCTGAGGCACTTACGTGCCCGCGCATCATCACTCAACGAGTAACTTCACATGGCCAAACCACCCAAAAAAGTTCCTGTGACAGTGGCAGCAGATACCCCTGTTACAACCAGACCTGCACAGCCAGGCTCGGGGACTCGCGTCACTGCAAACCTGCCTGCCCCAGCGCTGCCAGGCGTCGACTCGACCACGGGACCTCCCGGTATCGCCACCACTCGCCCGCCCGCCGTCATCGTCAGTGATATGCCCGATACCTACCGTGCCGCCCGCAGTGCAATCGCCTGGCCACAGGATCGATTGCACGAGCTGATACCAAGCGGAGAAAACACGGGGCTGTTCACCGGCCCGGATCAACGAACCTACGCGCAAATCGGCAACGAAGGCCGGTTTGTCGTCGAACGGGATCTGCAAGGCAACTATTACGTTCCGCTGACCTTTGCACCGGGTGTTCCCGGCCCGGTACTGACCAGGATTGAGGGCCAGGCCAGCTGGCACATCCAGCGCCCCGGCTGGCAATCAACACCGTCTCGCCCCGACACCCCTGCCACGCCACCGTCCCTCACCTACCTTGCGCCTGATGACGCAAAAACGCTGACCAGAGCAGAACTCTCAACGGGGGGACTCCGATACAACAAACTCAAACATACCTTCGTCGATACCGCAGACGGCACAGTCATGGTTCGGAAAAACCAGCAAGGTGAATATCAACTGACCTCGGCAACAAGCAGAGACTTGCCCGGTGTATTTTTTCAACAGATTCCCGGAACGGTGCTCTGGCGCCGCAAGCATCCGCACTTGCCAACCCCCGACCATCCCGCTGCAGGCAGGTCGCGGCCAATGGCCGAAGCAGACGAACCGCAACCCGGCCCAAGCAAACGCGCGCGGGTCAACGTCCCCGAACAACCACTAGCACCAATAACCTTCGGTACCAGCGCTCCAGCCGAGCAAACACCGTTTTTCTGGCTACCCTGGGGCTATCTGAACAAACCAGCGCAGGTGGAGTCGGTGCAGCTCGGCTGGTTTCATTATCCGGTGGTGCCGAAGGGTTCCACCCCTAACCCCAAAGTCTTCTTTGTGCAACATCCTGACTTTGTGCCAACACACTTCGATGCGTTTGAACAAATGCTCCGTACGGCGCCCTCGATGCAGCCTGTTGCAACATTTCGCATCGGTAACGATCCGGGAGAAATACACCCTGGAAAACGTTTCTTCGATGAACCGATCTCGCAGTCGGTAGCCAAGACATTCCCTGATTTCTCTGATGACACGGCACGGGCCGTCGCCAGAAGGCTGTTCGAACTCGCGGACAACACACCGATGATTACCGGCACCGGGCTGGTCAACATTCAGGCAGTCCTGCATCAGTGGAAACAACGGCCATTTCCCACCGCACCTGCGTATGCCGACCCGCTGAACATGCTAGCAGTGGCACCTTCCACCGATTTTCGCGGTAAAAAACTCATCCGTATGCCTTCCCAGGTCGACGGCGAACTGCAACGACTCAGCTTCGATCCCAAGCATTTTCCCGTCGAGTGGAACCACTACAAAACCTACCCGACCGATCTGAACCTCAGACGCCTGCTTGGCGCCCTGTTGGTTCGCAGCGGCTATGACATATTTCCCCTGACATACGAACACCGCATGCCAACGCTGGTATTCAGACGCGGAACCAGTGAGCGGATTTATTTCATGAAACTGGGTGTGGTGGATCATGTCGGCCTGTCCCACACCCCGGGCAATGAACTGGCAGAACCCAGCCTGCCGGCCAGGATAGGCAACGAGGCGTTTCACGCCCTGGCCACCGCGACCATGGAAAACAAAGTGGTCTGGCTCATCGGGGGCGTATTGAAGGTTGAGTCGACTCCGGACTCGGTGTTCGTGCTCAGGGAGCGCTGAGATCCCGCTACGACTCGCACCGGCCCTGCCGGCGCGAGTCGGCATGACTTTCGAACGCCTCGAAACACCCTGCAGCAATTGCCCTCATCGCCATACATATATACCGCACGCCGTGGCGAGTTTTTGCCGAACATCACGCCTTTGAAGCCAATGGGTCGGGCAAACACGATGCCGCGCAATTGCACATCGAATCCGCTTCCCGAATATCCGGCCGCATCACTGATCAGCGATTCATCGGAGCAAGTCCATGGCAAAACCACCCAGGAAAATTCCTCGCACGGCGTCACCGGAGGCGTCTGGCCGAGCAACCAATCCTTTACCTGTTCCACTGGCAGCACTTCCCGGTGAACCGGGTCATTCCACTCCCCACACCGAAGCCACTTCATCACACGCATTGCCAGAAGCGCCCGCCGACCGCCCCAGCGTCATCGTCGGTCGTCCGTTCACCCGGCATCGCCAATTGAGCGAAGCGCGAACCTCTGATTGGGTGAGGCAGCAATCCATCGAAACCGGACCGTCTGCGCTGGCCGGTGCTTCCAGCAGCGAAAGGCCAGCGCATCCGGTCTATATCGACCCCGAATCGGCCACCCGACTGAAGCTGCAACCAGGCACTGAAGAAGGGTTTCGCTACGACAAACGCAAGAAATCCTACGTCGAAATGCTCGGCGGCATGGTCATGGTGAGCAAAACTGCAGAAGGCTGGCGACAGACACATGCCGGGGAATCAACCCCGACGGGACAAAGAGTGGAACAGATTCCGGGGACAAAACTCTGGCGTGAAATCGACACGCCGCAGCAAGGCGACCCAGCCGCAATCAATCCACTGTCCACCGAAATGCCCGATGCCGTACCCGGCCCGAGCAAGCGCCAACGCCTGGACGAACAGAGCCATGTTGCGACCGGTGCCAGCACGCTGGTCGAACATCTGTTAGCTCAGCCGGGCGTCGCCCTGGATCTTTCCGCCGGTCAGTGGAGAAACTGGGGGAAGTCCACAAAACCCGATTCAGGCGAGTCGATAGAGATCGACGGGCAACACTTTCGGATCGTCACGCAAGGTGTCAGTGCCGATACCGAACTGGTCTATTTGCAACACCCGGGATTTGCACCGGACCGCTATGACGCGTTCGAAAACATGCTGCGTCACGAGCCTTCGCGCCAACCGAAATGGGCACTGAAACGCGAAGGCCAATGGAAGGTTCTGGACAACGCTCCACCGTTCGAAATGTCCGCCACTCAATATGTTTCCGCCGCCTGCAACTATCTGTCCGAGCAGGCGACCAGCAACCTCGCGCGGGCGGTATTCGATCGGCTTTCACTGCCTCAGGGCATCAACGCCCATGGACTTTCGGCGATGGCGCTGACCTTCCGCCACTGGCTGGACAGGGTGAATCACGAGCCCCCGCTACACGGACTGGCGGACCCTTTGATGATGCTGCCAAAACTGCCGACATCGCCCGGCCATCTGGCAGGCGGCCGCTTGCTCACACTGCCTGCGCACAACTCAGCCGTATTACAGCGCCTGGATTTCGACCCACAACGGTTTCCTCAGGAGTGGGCCTCCTATGCAGCAGCGCCGACGCCAGGAAACCTGCGCGGATTGATGGCGACCATCCTGCAACACAACGGCTACAGCATTAATCCGACCACGCACCGACTCAGTGAAGGTGCATTGATTTTTTACCGCCCAGGCGTTGCCGCTCTATTCGTGTTGAAGCTGCCACCCATCGCTGGCAATCAGGTTACTCGCACCACACCCGCAGGTACCGAACTCATCGACCCCGCCTATCTGACGAGGCTCAGCGTGTCGCAAAAACAGATGCTGGAGAGCCACTTGGCTCACACCGAAGCCATCCATCTGGTGGGGGGTATACAACCCATATCCGCTGATTACCCGACGCTGTTCATTGTGAGAGAGGGCTGAGCCGCTGCTGAACGCCTGAACGGTACGCCCGCAAGTCCGGACACCTGCACACCCACAATCCAAATCAAGAGATTCAGTTAATGGTCAAACCACCAAAGCGTGTGGCCGGTGTTATTGCGCCTGACACACATCCAAATGCCGCTGGCATTGTCCCCAGAATCCCCGGCGAAACCACGCAATCCTCTGCAGACCTGCCGAGCAATTCCGGGCGTCAACAGCCAGTGCAGGTCCACGAGGCATCTGCCGTCTACCCCGTGTCGGTAGCGGCCGCTCTGCGCGCCATCAGTTGGCCTGCCGATCAAGTGCACCTGCTACAACGGCTGGATCCCGACAGCGGATTGTTCACCAGCCCGGAGGGAAAACTGTACGCCCATGTTGAAAATGCGGGGCATCTGCTGGTCGAAATCCATCACGATGGCCGCTTCCGGATTCCCTTCAACTTCACTCCGCATCTGGCGGGTCCTTTCCTGATCAAAACCGAGCGCCAGCCAGTCTGGACCTTCGAACGACCCAGTTGGCTGGCGCACAACCCAGACAATGACGGGCCAGCTGCAGCCGCTGAACGTAACCCCGGGGAACAGCCGATCTACCTCGCCCCCGATGCCGCCGCCCTGCTCTCCCCCCGCCTGCAAACACCGGACGGCGTTCGCTACGACAAGCACCGAAAAACCTATATCGATACCGCAGAAGGAACCGTCATGGTGCGTAAAAACGCCAACGGTCACTTTCAGCAGACCTCCGCGACGGCGCGCGAAGTATCCGCTCTATTGTTCGAACAGATTCCCGGGACGCGACTGTGGCGCCGCAAGACCGGGCCAACCGATTTGCCTGCACAACGCCCGCCGCAGGACAAACGCAAAACCTCGACCGAGACGTCGGACCCCATGGCCGGCCCCAGCAAACGCCCGCATCAGGAAGAAGGGACAGACGCCACCCGGGCGCTGACCGAAAGCCTGCTCTCGGACAACCCTGACGCGATCAACTTGAGTTTCGGTTTATGGCGAAACTGGGGACACCGTGTCCGACCAGCGTTGGGTCAGCATATCGAGATCGACGGGCAGTATTACCGGGTGATGCAACAAGACCTGAATGCCAACCCGCGACTGGTCTACCTGCAGCATCCGTTGTTCTCGCCCGCCCTGTATGACGCTTTCGAATACATGCTGCGGGACAACCCGTCGCTGCAGCCCAAGTGGGCGGTTAAACAAAACCACCAATGGACGGTCCTCGACAGTGTCGTGCCCTTCGAGATGCCGATCACCCGGTACATCGCCAGAACCTTCAAATACTTGTCGGATCAATCCGTCAATTCACTCGCCCGGGCCATGTTCAATCAGGCGAACCGATCGGAAATCATCATTGCCCCTGGTCTGGCGCTGATGAACCAGGTGTTTGGTTACTGGGCCAACAGGGATCGGCGCAGAGCACCGAGTCGAGAGCTGGCCGACCCGCTCCTCATGTTGCGCCCTCTGTCCGGACCGGAACCCACCCTGGCGATTCCTGCTTCGCTGGGTGAAGGCCTGATGCGCCTGGATTTTGATCCCGGGCGCTTCTCTCGCCACTGGAACGAGTACGCCACGACGCCCACTGCGGCCAATCTGCGCAGGCTGTTCAGGCAGATTCTGGAGGATGACGGTTACGTGGTGAGCAACCCGACAAACACGCTTGCGGAAAACGAATTGTTGTTTCACCGCGAGAAAATCGATCACGTGTTCGTACTGAAACTGCCACCTGTTAACGACGGGCGCTTGCAGCGATTTCAGCCTGAGCGTTTTGAGAACAATGAAGTCGTGCTGCAAACATCCAGCAGCGAACCAAAGCCTTTGTCGACTTACCGCACAGAAAAAAAGATCAGCTACCTGCTCGGCGGCACCCAAACAGATGTTCTGGGGCAGACAACGCTGTTCATTTTCAAAGACCAATAACCGCGCAGGACTGTCAGCCAAAAAACATGAACAGCTTAGAGACACTTCAATGACCAAACCCACAAAGACTACAGTCCGCCCTGCTTCGCCCGACACCTCGGCGATCAACAGATCTGCCGCTGGCAATGGCAGCCTCAAAAACACTCAGGGTTCTGACATTTTTGCGCCAGGTACGAAACAACTGCCCGACACTTCCACTGCCGGTACGTCTGGCAGTGAAATGGCAGGCGCCCCACGCGTGGTGGTGAGTTACATAACGGATCCGCTGCTCACCGAAACCAATGCCAGACTGGCCGAGATATCCCTGCCGGTATTACAAGCCGCTCTTCTACAGCCGCACAAATCCGTCGACGGGTTATTCGTGGCCCCGGGCGGCCAGATTTACGCGCTCCTGGAAGACGGCCGGCATTACCGGGTTGAACTCAACACCGCCGGTCACTACCAGATTCCCTGGCCCGCGGCTCCGGGCGTGACACCGCCCATTCTGAAAAAAATCCACGGCCAGTCACGTTGGCGCATCGAGGCACAGTGGTACGCGGCTCACTCCAGACAGAGGAGTCTGTCTGCGCAGCCACGGACTGCCGAACCACTACAAGCGATCATCCTCGTCGACCCGCACCTGGCGACCCTTCTGCCTGCAGCGCGGGAGTCCCTGGACGGTATTCGCAAAGGGCCGCGTGGGAAAACCTATGTCGATATCGCCGAAGGAACCGTCCTGGTTCGCAGGAACGAACAAGGCGAATACAAACTGGCTTCAGCAACAACGATCAATGTGCCGGATATAGCGTTCGAGCAGATTCCCGGGCAATTCGTCTGGCGCCGTAAATTGCAGACGACTACAGATACACAACAAGCTCCACAAGCAGGCAGTTCCCGTGCCCTGCCCCGGTCAGAAAAGCCCGGCCCGAGCCCAAGTAAACGCCCTCGACTGCCAGAAGACAGTGATCCTCTCAATCCCTTCGTACTCATGGGCATCAGTGAATTATGGAAAGGCTGGGGAACCACGACGAAACCGTCAGCCGGCGACTCCATCGAAATCGGCGGCAAGCACTTTGCGATACTTGACCAGCCGAGCCACGCCATTGACGCCTTTGCCTTCATCAAGCCGCCACAGTTTTCTGCTACTCGTTTCGATGCTTTCGAACAGTTGCTGCTGAGCAATCCTGAGTTGCAACCCAGGGCGGCGGTGAAGTGGGAGGGCAATACGGGGCATGGCAGTCAGGCATGGAGAATCGTGGAGAGTCGGCCATTTGAGAAAAGCCTGACTCAATATGTCAGCGATCAGTTCCCCTATCTTTCCGATCACTCTGCAAGTAAAGCCGCACGGGAGATGTTCAATCGAGCCAATCACTCCGAGAAAATAACAGGGTCCGGGATCAGTGCATTGTTCGAGACGTTCAAGTACTGGGAAAATCGCTCTATTTTCACGGGCGATAACAGAGTCGCTCGTCAAGACTTGAGCGACCCGCTGATGCTCCTCTCGCCGCTTGCGACTGACGTAAATGGCTACATGCGTATGCCGCTACCTTCCGCTGAAGGTCTGCGAAGAATCGACTTCAACCCGAAACTGTTCTCCGGCTCGCAACACCAAAGGGGTCGCCGAACAACGCGAACACTGTTCAAAGATCTTCTTAGCGCACACGGCTACTCCATTGCCCATGATTTCGGCGCCAACCAGGGGAATGCCTTATTGATCAAGCGAACGGGGGTTGATCCTGTTTTCATCCTGTTCATGGACAGGATTCAAAACAACACTGTTTTTCTCCCTGATCCAGTTGCCTGGCTGAAGAAAAGAGTCTTTGTCGACAACATGGACGTACAGGTCAAAGACGAGTTGATGGTGCATTTGCACACCAACAGAATCGTTTTTTTGCTGGGCACCAACGAGCCTCTCCCCACTCACGAACATAACCTTATTGTCACCCGACACAGCTGAATGAGCTCCGGAGTTCTCTGCAGCACAGGCGGGCAGATTACTCAGGCATAAAAAAGCCCGCAGTGTGAGCGGGCGAAAGACCAAAGAAGCTATATGCGCAGTCGCTTCCCGGTGGGGGGCAGCTGCTTGGGGGTCAGCTGCCCCGGTACGTGGAATAGCTGTAAGGCGAAATCAGCAATGGCACGTGGTAGTGATCCTGTTCGGCAGAGATGCCGAAGCGCAGTACAACCACGTCCAGAAATGCCGGCTCCGGCAACTGAACGCCGCGGGCGCGGTAGTAATCGCCAGCGTGGAACTGAACCTGATAAACCCCGGTACGATAATCATCGCCTTGCAGCAGCGGCGCATCGACCCGGCCATCGCTGTTGGTTATCGCACTGGCGACCAATTCCAGGTGCGAACCTTCAACGCGGTACAGCTCGACCTTGATCGAACTGCCCGGGCAACCGTGTGCAGCGTCCAAAACGTGTGTTGTCAAACGTCCCATTGATTCTGCGCGCCTGCCTGCGTGGAAGCAGTCAGACCTCGCGCCTCCCGAAGTCAGATAAAAAGGAGACCGCACCGATTCGGAGCACGAAAAGCTGCGGCGAGCGACTGATTAAGACACTTTTCAAAAAAATTGTACACAATAAAAACGACATTTTTCACACCACCCCCGCCAATCGGGGCTTTCCCCGCGTTCTGCCAGCAACACGCCTATACATTGCACCTCCTATCCATTAACTGACTGGTCAGGCAGGTTTCTTGCAGGCTCACGCCAATACCAGGAAAAGATGACAGTCGGCGAAAAATGCGAAAATTCAGGCTTACAAATTGCGAATAAAGTTGTATACAATCAGCCCATCGCTGTGACGCCAGCCTGCCAGGCCGCCACACCCATCTGTCAACGAATAAGAAGGAAGACTGCAGTGAGCGCTGACTACCCACGCGACCTGATCGGTTACGGCAGTAACCCTCCTCACCCACACTGGCCGGGCAATGCCCGCATCGCTCTGTCGTTCGTACTCAATTACGAAGAAGGCGGCGAGCGCAATATCCTGCACGGCGACAAAGAATCCGAAGCCTTCCTCTCCGAAATGGTTGCCGCTCAGCCGCTGCAAGGCGCGCGTAACATGAGCATGGAATCGCTTTACGAGTATGGCAGCCGCGCCGGCGTCTGGCGGATTCTGAAACTGTTCAAGGAATTCGACATTCCGTTGACCATCTTCGCCGTGGCCATGGCCGCTCAGCGCCACCCGGATGTGATCCGTGCGATGGTCGAGGCCGGTCACGAGATCTGCAGCCACGGCTACCGCTGGATCGACTATCAGTACATGGACGAAGCGCAGGAACGCGAGCACATGCTCGAAGCGATCCGCGTCCTCACCGAAATCACCGGCGAGCGCCCACTGGGCTGGTACACCGGCCGCACTGGCCCGAACACCCGTCGCCTGGTCATGGAAGAAGGTGGTTTCCTCTACGACTGCGACACTTACGACGATGACCTGCCCTACTGGGAACCGAACAACCCGACCGGCAAGCCGCATCTGGTGATCCCGTACACCCTCGACACCAACGACATGCGCTTCACCCAGGTGCAAGGTTTCAACAAGGGTGACGACTTCTTCGAATACCTCAAAGACGCGTTCGACGTGCTTTACGCCGAAGGTGCCGAAGCGCCGAAGATGCTCTCGATCGGTCTGCACTGCCGCCTGATCGGCCGTCCGGGTCGCCTCGCTTCGCTCAAACGCTTTATCGAATACGCCAAAAGTCATGAACAGGTGTGGTTCAGCCGTCGCGTCGACATCGCGCGTCACTGGCACGAAACCCACCCGTACCAAGAGGCCGCGAAATGAGCCGCTTTCAAACCCTGCAACCGTCGACCCTGAGCCGCGACGCTTTCGTCAACGCCTTCGCCGACATCTACGAACATTCGCCATGGGTGGCCGAGAAGGCCTACGACCTGGGTGCGGACGCTTCGATCGACGAGATCGAAACCCTGCACCAGCGCATGAGCGACATCCTGTTGAGCGCTGATCACGCCAGCCAGCTGGCACTGATCAACGCTCACCCGGACCTGGCTGGCAAAGCGGCCGTCCAGGGCCAACTGACCGAAGCCAGCACCAATGAACAGGCTGGCGCCGGTATTCACCAATGCACGGCCGAAGAGTTCCAGCGCTTCACCGAGCTGAACGACGCCTACAAAGCCAAGTTCAAGTTTCCCTTCATCATGGCGGTAAAAGGCAGCAACCGGCATCAGATCCTCGCGGCGTTCGAAACGCGCATTCACAACTCGCAAGACACCGAGTTCAAATGCGCGCTGGCGGAGATCAACAAGATCGCCCTGTTCCGTTTACTGACTCTTTAGCAAGCCTGACCCGAGTACATCAAACGCGGAGAGTACCCAGGGTCCTGCAAGCATCCCCAGCCACTTTTTTAAAGGCAGACAAGAAGAATGAAAGCTTACGCCGTACCTTTCGAAAAATTCGTCAACCTGGCCGATGCCCGTCTGGGCACCAAAATCATTTCGGTCACCGATGACTGGTTCGCAGACGCCAATCGTCTGTTCCAACCGACCCCGGCCGTATGGAAGGAGGGCGTGTTCGATGACAACGGCAAGTGGATGGACGGCTGGGAATCACGCCGCAAGCGCTTCGAAGGCTTCGACAGCGCCGTAATCCGCCTGGGCGTACCGGGCTCGATCAAAGGCGTGGACATCGATACTTCATTCTTCACCGGCAACTTCCCGCCATCGGCCTCTCTGGAAGCGTGCTTCCTGGCGTCGGGCGAGCCTGATGAAAACACCCAGTGGACTGAAGTGCTGTCGGCCGTCGAGCTGCAGGGCAACAGCCACCACTACCACGAAATCAGCAACGACCAAGCGTTCAGCCACCTGCGCTTCAACATCTACCCGGACGGCGGTGTTGCCCGTCTGCGCGTGTACGGCATTCCGTTCCGCGACTGGTCCGCTGTGGGTGACAACGAGCAAGTCGATCTGGCAGCAGCCCTCAATGGTGGCCGCGCCCTCGCCTGCTCCGACGAACACTTCGGCCGCATGAGCAACATCCTCAACCCGGGCCGTGGCATCAACATGGGCGACGGCTGGGAAACTGCACGTCGTCGCACGCCAGGCAATGACTGGGTCATCGTCGCGCTGGGTCACCCGGGCGAGATCGAGAAGATCGTCGTCGACACCCTGCACTTCAAAGGCAACTACCCGGACACTTGCTCGATCCAGGGCGCGTTCGTCAAAGGTGGTACTGACAGCCAGATCGAAACCCAGTCGCTGTTCTGGCGTGAACTGCTGCCAAGCCAGAAACTGGAAATGCACGCCGAACACACCTTCGTCGAGCAGATCAAGGCGCTGGGCCCGATCACCCACATCCGCCTGAACGTGTTCCCGGATGGTGGTGTGAGCCGCCTGCGCGTTCTCGGCAAGGTCGCTAAATAACACCGCAATGATCGTTCCCACGCTCTGCGTGGGAACGCATCACTGGACGCTCTGCGTCCGTTCTGGATGTGACGCGGAGCGTCACGGGCTGCATTCCCACGCGGAGCGTGGGAACGATCACTCAACGAAAAGAAGAACAGCATGCGCACACTAACGATTGAACCGCTGACCAAAGAAGCCTTCGCCCCTTTCGGTGACGTCATCGAAACCGACGGCAGCGATCACTTCATGATCAACAACGGTTCGACCATGCGCTTCCACAAACTGGCGACGGTCGAAACCGCTCAGCCTGAGGACAACGCGATCATCAGCATTTTCCGCGCCGACGCGCAGGACATGCCGCTGACCGTTTGCATGCTGGAACGCCATCCGCTGGGCAGCCAGGCCTTCATACCGCTGCTCGGCAACCCCTTTCTGATCGTGGTCGCGCCAGTTGGCGATGAACCTGTATCAGGCTTGGTCCGCGCCTTCGTCACCAACGGCAGGCAGGGCATTAATTACCATCGCGGCGTTTGGCACCATCCGGTGCTGACGATCGAAAAGCGGGATGACTTCCTGGTGGTTGATCGCAGTGGCACAGGCAATAACTGCGATGAGCATTTTTTCAAAGAGGATGAGCGTTTGATCCTCGCCCCCCACCAATAAGAGAAGGTCTGATCACTCGACAACAAGAGTGACAGGCGAGAGGTAAAGACTGTGGAAGCACATCTGTTGGAATGGCTGAACCTGAGCGTGCGCTGGGTTCACATGATTACTGGCGTGGCCTGGATCGGCGCGTCGTTCTACTTTGTCTGGCTGGAGAACAACCTCAACCGCGTCAACCCGAAAACCGGCCTGGCCGGTGACCTGTGGGCGATCCACGGTGGCGGTATCTATCACCTGGAAAAATACAAACTGGCCCCGCCGGCGATGCCGGAGAACCTGCACTGGTTCAAATGGGAAGCCTACTTCACCTGGATGTCGGGTATCGCGCTGCTGTGCGTGGTGTTCTACTCCAACCCAACGCTCTACCTGCTGGCTCCAGGCAGCACCCTGAGCGGCCCTGAAGGCGTGGCCATCGGTATCGGCTCGCTGTTCCTCGGCTGGTTCATCTACTCCTTCCTGTGCGACTCGGCCCTGGGCAAACGCCCTGCTCTGCTCGGCTTCATTCTGTTCGTGCTGATCATCGGCGCAGCGTATGGCTTCAGCAAAGTGTTCAGCGGTCGTGGTGCGTACCTGCACGTCGGCGCGATCATCGGCACCATCATGGTCGGTAACGTGTTCCGCATCATCATGCCGGCACAGCGTGCACTGGTTGCCGCAATTGCCGAGAACCGCACGCCGGACCCGGCGCTGCCAGCCAAAGGCTTGCTGCGTTCGCGTCACAACAACTACTTCACCTTGCCGGTGCTGTTCATCATGATCAGCAACCACTTCCCGAGCACCTATGGCAGCCAGTACAACTGGTTGATCCTCGCCGGGATCGCGGTGTTGGCGGTGTTGGTGCGTCACTACTTCAACACCCGTCATGACAGCCACAAGTTTGCCTGGACCTTGCCTGTGGCAGCGGTGGGCATGATCAGCCTGGCGTACGTCACCGGCCCGATGCCGATGTCGACCGCGCCGGAAGTGGCCAAGGCACCAGCCAAAATCGAGTACCAACCGCTGCCGGAAACGGCACTGGGCGGTGGCGCGAAACCGGCTGAGGCGGCACCAGCAGCCCCTGCCGAACCCGCAGCAGCACCGGCGCAAGCCTCCAACGCAGGTCCGGCCTTCGACAAAGTGCACAACGTGATTCAAGAACGTTGCGCGGTTTGCCACTCGGCCAAACCGACCAGCCCGTTGTTCAGCGCAGCTCCGGCGGGTGTGATGCTCGACACCCCTGAGCAGATCCGCCAGAACGCGGCGCGCATCCAGGCGCAAGCCATCACCACGCAGATCATGCCGCTGGGCAACATCACGCAGATGACCCAGCAGGAACGTGACCTGATCGGTGCATGGATCGCCCAGGGAGCACAGACCAACTAAGCAACAAAGCTTCGCGAGCAAGCTCGCTCCCACAGAGATCGCGCATTTCCTGTGGGAGCGAGCCTGCTCGCGAATCGCCTTAACGCGGTTTTACCTGATGCAAAGAAACAGCTGTGAGCAACCCGGCAGCTGTTCAATCACAAGAATAAAAAGATCCGAGGTGTTGCATGTCCGAGCTGTCCAAAGCGCGCATCCCCGACGCACCCGCCATTCAGCGATTGCCCCTTTTGCAACTGATCCTGGTCGGTTTGCAACATGTTCTGCTGATGTACGGCGGTGCCATCGCGGTGCCGCTGATCATTGGACAGGCCGCTGGCCTGAGTCGTGAAGAAATTGCCTTCCTGATCAACGCCGACCTGCTGGTCGCCGGTATCGCCACCATCGTGCAATCCATGGGCATAGGCCCGATGGGCATTCGCATGCCGGTGATGATGGGCGCCAGTTTTGCTGCAGTCGGCAGCATGGTCGCCATGGCCGGCATGCCCGGTATCGGCCTGCAAGGCATCTTCGGCGCGACGATCGCTGCCGGTTTCTTCGGCATGCTCATCGCGCCGTTCATGTCCAAGGTCGTGCGCTTTTTCCCGCCACTGGTGACCGGCACGGTCATCACCTCGATCGGTTTGTCGCTGTTCCCCGTGGCCGTGAACTGGGCCGGTGGCGGCGCCGCCGCCGCACAATTCGGCTCACCGATTTATCTGGCCATCGCCGCTCTGGTGTTGGGCACCATTCTGTTGATCCACCGCTTTATGCGCGGTTTCTGGGTCAACATCTCAGTCCTGATCGGCATGTGCTTTGGCTATTTGTTGTGCGGTGCAATTGGCATGGTCGACCTGAGCGGCATGGCCAGCGCGCCATGGGTTCAGTTCGTCACTCCGCTGCATTTCGGCATGCCGAAATTCGAACTGGCACCGATTCTGTCGATGTGCCTGGTAGTGGTGATCATCTTTGTTGAATCCACCGGGATGTTCCTCGCGCTGGGCAAGATCACCGGCCAGGAAGTCTGCCCACGCATGCTGCGTCGCGGCTTGCTGTGCGATGCCGGCGCCTCGTTTGTCGCTGGTTTCTTCAACACCTTCACCCACTCCTCGTTCGCGCAGAACATCGGCCTGGTGCAGATGACCGGCGTGCGCTGCCGCTCGGTGACCATCGTTGCCGGTGGCTTGCTGATCGTGTTGAGCCTGCTGCCGAAAGCGGCATTTCTGGTGGCGTCGATTCCGCCGGCGGTGCTCGGCGGCGCAGCGATTGCGATGTTCGGCATGGTCGCCGCGACCGGGATCAAGATCCTCCAGGAAGCCGACATCGGTGACCGGCGCAACCAGTTGCTGGTCGCGGTGAGCATTGGCATGGGCCTGATCCCGGTGGTGCGTCCGGAGTTTTTTGCGCATTTGCCGATGTGGATGAGCCCGATTACCCACAGCGGCATCGCCATGGCAACGCTCAGTGCGCTGACGCTGAACCTGCTGTTCAACATTCTCGGCGGCAAAGAGCGCGCGGCGATCAATGACTGCCACGCGCACCAGCACTAACAGCAACACCGATGTAGCCCCTGTAGGAGTGAGCCTGCTCGCGATAGCGGTATGACATTCAACACATCAGTTGACTGAAGAAGTGCTATCGCGAGCAGGCTCACTCCTACAAGAGCAAGAAAGAGCTCTGCGCCTCAAACAATAAAAACAAGAGGGAGCAACAGATGATTCGCACGCAAACCAACGTTCTGTTGAGTGGCGGCCTGCTGGCCGCGAGTCAGGCCATGGCCGGCGATTTACTGCTGTGGCAGACCAACAGCCTGAGCTATCTGTACGGCAAGAATTTCGCAATCAACCCATCGATCCAGCAGACGCTGACCTTCGAGCACGCCGACAAATGGAAGTACGGCGACAACTTCCTGTTCGTCGACAAAATCTTCTACAACGGCAAGGAAGACGCGAACAAAGGCCCGCACGCGTTCTACGGTGAATTCACCCCGCGCTTCTCGTTCGGCAAGATCTTCGACCAGAAGCTCGAGTTCGGCCCGATCAAGGACGTTTTGCTGGCCATGACATACGAATATGGCGAAGGCGACAGCGAGGCCTACCTGATCGGCCCAGGCTTCGACCTCAAAGTGCCCGGCTTCAACTACGTCACCCTGAACATCTTCCGCCGCCAGACCGAAGGCCCGCGTCCCGGCGATGGCGTCTGGCAGATCACCCCCGGCTGGTCCTACAGCTTTCCCCTGGGCAATTCCGATGTGCTGATCGACGGCTACCTCGATTGGGTAGTCGGCAACGATGAGAACTCACGCGGCACCTACCACGCCAACCTGCACATCAATCCGCAGATCAAATATGACCTGGGCAAAGCTTTGGGCTGGAGCCAGAAGCAACTGTATGTCGGCACCGAATACAGCTATTGGAAAAATAAATACGGCGTCGAAAACACCCACAACTTCGACACCAATCAGAACACCGCCAGCCTGCTGGTGAAGGTGCATTTCTAAGATGGCCCGCAACCGTGCCCCATACCTGTCGTCGGTGCTCTGTTGCGGGGCACTTGAGAGCTGGCCGAGGAGTCAGTATTCTCCGCGGCCTCCTGAATTCGGTCTAAAAAAAAGCCCGGATTTAATTCCTGACCGAAAAGCCAACATATCCCGGCCCCGGTCAGTACCGAGGCATCCCGAAAACACACTCAATCGACTGTTTTTTAGCAGCCGAGCGGGTGTTTTTTTGCTTTTCGAAAGCCTTGGCTCAGCTCTTGCTAACAGCAACGAAGCTGACCGATCGGATGAGTTTTTGCAGCAACGAAAAAAGGCGCCACACCAGAGCGCCGATCTTAAAAAAATAACGTGGAACACTTACTTTGGGAGCAACCGAATGAAACGTATGTGCACCAGCCTGATGCTCGCGGGATCGATGTTGGCCGGCGGCCAGGCCATGGCCGAAGGCCTGCTGCAGTGGCAGAACAACAGCCTGACCTACCTCTATGGCAAGGACTTCCAGGTCAACCCGCGCATCCAGCAGACCGTCACCTTCGAGCACGCCGATGCGTGGAAGTACGGGGACAACTTCCTGTTCGTCGACAAGATCTTCTACAACGGCAAGCCTGACAGCGGCGTCGGCAACAACACGTATTACGGCGAGTTCAGCCCGCGCCTGTCGCTGGGCAAGATCCTCGACCAGAAGATCGAATTCGGCCCGATCAAAGACGTGCTGCTGGCGATGACCTACGAGTTCGGTGAAGGTGATGTCGAGTCTTACCTGATCGGCCCTGGTTTCGACCTGGCCATCCCGGGCTTCGACTACTTCCAGTTGAACTTCTATCAGCGCCACACCGAAGGCCCACGTGCGGGCGACAACGTCTGGCAGATCACCCCGGTGTGGTCGTACACCATTCCGGTCGGCAACTCGAACATCCTGATCGACGGTTTCATGGACTGGGTCAGCGACAACGACGTCAACAAAAAGGGCGAGTACCACGCCAACCTGCACTTCAACCCACAGATCAAATATGACCTGGGCAAAGCGCTGCGTCTCGGCGAGAAGCAGTTGTACGTCGGTGTGGAATACGACTACTGGAAAGACAAGTACGGCATCGACGATACCGGTGCGTTCAAGACCAATCAGAGCAACACCAGCTTCCTGGTGAAGTACCACTTCTGATCCGGCGGCGTCCGCAAGGACGCCTTCGCGAGCAAGCTCGCTCCCACAGTGGTTCTATGTTGAATGCGAATTCCGCATACGACGCCGAACCCTGTGGGAGCGAGCTTGCTCGCGAATGGGTTCAAACAAGATTCGAGGCGGACGCCACCGTTTCGGATAGTCCGAGAAACCGGCACAGCTCCTCGCGCTTGGCCAGCGCATCCCGCCGCCCCAGATCGATCAACTCGCTGCAATACCCCGCCTCGAACAACAGATAACTCAACACCCCTGCCCCACTCGTCTTGGTCGCCCCCGGCCCGCGCAGAAACAGACGTAACGCCGCCGGCAATTCCTGGCGATGCCGTGCCGCGATTTCATCGATCGGCTGACTCGGCGAAATCACCAGCACCTCCACCGGCGCCACACCCAACTCGCGTGTCGGCGTGCCGGCGGGCATCAAATGGCTGAACTGGTTGAGACGCTGAAGTAACTCGATGTCGCTCTCCAGGCTGTCAATGAATGTGCTGTTGAGCATGTGCCCGCCAATCTGCGCCAGCGTCGGCTGTTGCCCGGTGTAGGCGCGTTCCAGTGGCTGCTGCGGATCAAAGCCGCGCGGGTTGCCACTGACGCCCACCACCAGCACTCGGCTCGCGCCCAGGTGCAGTGCCGGGCTGATCGGTGCCGATTGCCGCACCGCGCCGTCGCCAAAATATTCATCGCCGAGTTTGACCGGCGCGAACAGCAAAGGGATCGCCGAACTGGCGAGCAGGTGCTCCACCGTCAGTTCCGTCGGCACGCCAATGCGCCGATGGCGTAACCATGAATCGATCTTGCCGCCGCCCTGATAGAACGTCACCGCTTGCCCGGATTCGTAGCCGAACGCCGTCACCGCCACCGCATGCAATTGCTTGCGCGCGATCGATTCGGCGATACCGGGCATGTGCAGTTTTTCATTGAGCAGTGCGCGCAGCGGCGAACTGTTGAGCAGCGCCACCGGCAGTTGCCGACCGAGGCCGAGCAGGCTGTGGCTGACAAAACGGCTGGCCTGACGGATAACCCCGGGCCAGTCACTGCGCAGAACGCGATCGCTGCGAAAGCCCTGCCAGAACAAGGTCAGGCGTTCGATGGCGGCGCGAAAGTCGCTTGCGCCACTGGCGAGGCTGACGGCGTTGATCGCCCCGGCCGAGGTGCCGACGATCACCGGAAACGGATTGTCCGCACCCAGCGGCAGCAATTCGGCAATCGCCGCCAACACCCCCACCTGATACGCCGCCCGAGCCCCGCCGCCGGAAAGAATCAAACCTGTGACCGGTTCAGCTGGGCTCATCGCAACACTCCATGGTGCTTGAAAGGATGGGGGAATCAACCGCGTTTGGCATACAGCTTCGGCTCGCCCGGTGGACGGCTCTTGAAGCGTCGATGCGCCCACAGGTACTGCTCGGGGCAGGCACGCAACGCGCTCTCGACCCACTGATTGATGCGGATGCAGTCGGCTTCTTCGGTTTCGCCGGGGAAATCTTCCAGCGGCGGATGAATCACCAAGCGATAACCGCTGCCGTCGGCCAGACGCTCCTGGGTGAACGGCACGACCAGCGCCTTGCCCAGACGCGCAAATTTCGTCGTCGCTGTCACAGTCGCCGCCTGAATGCCGAACAGCGGCACGAAGATGCTCTGCTTGGCGCCATAGTCCTGATCCGGCGCATACCAGATCGCACGACCGGAGCGCAGCAGCTTGAGCATGCCGCGCACGTCGTCACGCTCCACGGCCAGCGAGTCGAGATTGTGCCGCTCGCGACCGCGACGCTGGACGAAGTCGAACAGCGGGTTTTTGTGTTCGCGGTACATGCCATCAATCGTGTGCTGCTGACCGAGCAACGCCGCGCCGATTTCCAGCGTGGTGAAATGCGCGGCCATCAGAATCACGCCTTTGCCTTCGCGCTGGGCCTTTTGCAAATGCTCCAGGCCTTCAACGTGGGCCAGCTTGGCCAGACGCTCGCGCGACCACCACCAGCTCATGGCCATTTCAAAAAAGGCGATACCGGTGGAGGCGAAATTTTCCTTGAGCAGGCGTTTGCGCTCAGCGGCGGATTTTTCCGGGAAGCACAGTTCAAGATTGCGCTTGGCGATGCGCCGCCGGTCGCCGGCCACGCGATACATCAGCGCGCCCAAAACACGACCGATGGTCAGCAAGACCGGATACGGCAACTGGACGATCAGCCACAAAAGCCCCAGACCGCACCAGAGCGGCCAGAAGCGTGGCGATAAAAAGGCTGTTCGAAAACGCGGGCGATCCATTAAAGCTTCCGTAAATGCAGTGGCCGCGCATTCTACATCGTTCGACCCGGCTTGCGGCCTGCGGGCGTTCTCGTTATAAGTCTCGGCACTTTTAGTGACAAGCCGTTGTATGCCGACATGAGCCAAACCGAACCGTTAGACCAAGATCCCGTATTCCAGCTCAAGGGCAGCATGCTGGCCATTACTGTGCTGGAACTGGCCCGTAACGACCTCGAAAGCCTCGATCGGCAATTGGCCGCCAAAGTTGCCCAGGCGCCGAACTTCTTCAGCAACGCGCCGCTGGTTCTGGCGCTGGACAAACTGCCGCCAAGCGAAGGCGCCGTCGATCTGCCAGGCCTGATGCGCGTCTGCCGTCAACATGGCCTGCGCACCCTGGCGATTCGCGCCAGCCGCATCGAAGACATCGCCGCCGCCATCGCTATCGACATTCCGGTGCTGCCGCCGTCGGGCGCCCGTGAACGACCGCTGGAAACACCCGAAGCCGAGGTCAAAAAGAAGCCGGAAAAACCGCCGGAGCCAACCGTCAAACCGACCCGCGTCATCACCACGCCAGTACGTGGTGGCCAACAGATATATGCCCAGGGTGGCGATTTGGTCGTGGTGTCCTCGGTCAGTCCGGGGGCGGAACTTCTCGCCGATGGCAACATCCATGTATACGGCCCGATGCGTGGTCGGGCGCTGGCCGGCGTGAAGGGTGACACCAAGGCACGGATTTTCTGTCAGCAATTGAGCGCTGAACTGATCTCCATCGCCGGTCATTACAAGGTTTCGGAAGATTTGCGCCGCGACCCTATGTGGGGCTCGGGCGTACAGGTCAGCCTGTCGGGCGACGTGTTGAACATCATTCGGCTTTAACGGATACTGCCGCATTTTCCAAGCATCTCTAAAACGTAGCGAAAACGGCTCAAACGAAGTAGGAAAAAGGCTCAATGCCGAATTCCAGCCAAGGCTGTCCGACTGCAGTAGTTTTCAAGAGATGTTTTTCAGGGGCTAAAAAGTCCTTCTTCCTTAGGGGTGAAACACCTTGGCCAAGATTCTCGTGGTTACATCCGGCAAGGGTGGTGTGGGTAAGACCACCACCAGCGCCGCTATCGGTACCGGCCTCGCACTGCGCGGCCACAAAACAGTGATCGTCGACTTCGACGTGGGCTTGCGTAACCTTGACCTGATCATGGGTTGCGAGCGCCGCGTGGTGTATGACTTCGTCAACGTGGTCAACGGCGAAGCCAACCTGCAACAGGCCCTGATCAAAGACAAGCGCCTGGAAAACCTCTACGTACTGGCCGCCAGTCAGACCCGCGACAAAGACGCGCTGACTGTCGAAGGCGTGGAAAAAGTCCTGATGGAGCTCAAGGAACAATTCGAGTTCGTCGTCTGCGACTCCCCGGCGGGCATCGAGAAAGGTGCTCACCTGGCCATGTACTTCGCTGATGAAGCGATCGTCGTGACCAACCCGGAAGTGTCCTCGGTACGAGATTCGGACCGCATGCTGGGCCTGCTGGCCAGCAAATCGCGTCGTGCCGAACGTGGCGAAGACCCGATCAAGGAACACTTGCTGATCACTCGCTACCATCCAGAGCGTGTTGAAAAGGGCGAAATGCTGGGCGTTGAAGACGTCAAGGAAATCCTCTCGGTAACCCTGCTCGGCGTGATCCCGGAATCCCAGGCGGTGCTCAAGGCATCCAACCAGGGCGTCCCGGTGATTCTCGACGACCAGAGCGATGCCGGTCAGGCCTACAGCGATACCGTCGACCGTTTGCTGGGCAAAGAAAAAGCCCACCGTTTCCTCGATGTCGAGAAGAAGGGATTCTTCGAGCGCCTGTTTGGAGGTAGGTAATGAACCTTTTTGACTTCTTTCGTGCCAACAAAAAGCCAAGTACCGCCTCGGTAGCGAAAGAGCGTCTACAGATCATCGTGGCGCATGAGCGCGGCCAGCGCAGCACGCCGGATTACTTGCCAGCCTTGCAGAAGGAACTGGTCGACGTGATCCGCAAGTACGTCAACATCGGCAACGACGACGTACATGTTGCACTGGAAAGCCAGGGCAGTTGCTCGATTCTGGAACTCAACATCACCCTGCCTGATCGCTGAGTCGATCCGGCAGGTACGACGGCGGTTCAGGGCCATCCCCATGCGGGATGGCCCTGAACCGCCGTTGGCATTTGTTACGAGGCTGTTTTAATGCCGCTGTCCAACATCCGCATCATCCATCAGGACGCCGCCGTGCTGGTGGTCGACAAACCGACGTTGCTGCTCTCGGTGCCCGGTCGCGCTGACGACAACAAGGATTGCCTGATTACCCGCCTGCAGGAAAACGGCTACCCCGAAGCGCGCATCGTCCATCGCCTGGACTGGGAAACCTCCGGCATCATTTTGCTGGCGCGTGATGCCGATACGCATCGCGAACTGTCACGGCAGTTTCATGACCGCGAAACTGAAAAGGCCTACACCGCACTGGCCTGGGGTCAGCCGGAACTGGACAGTGGCAGCATCGATTTGCCCTTGCGTTACGACCCGCCGACCAAACCGCGCCATGTCGTCGACCACGAATTCGGCAAGCATGCGCTGACCTTCTGGCGTGTGCTGGAGCGTTGCGGTGACTGGTGCCGCGTTGAGCTGACACCGATCACCGGCCGCTCGCATCAGTTGCGCGTGCACATGCTGTCGATTGGGCATCCGCTGCTCGGTGACGGGCTCTACGCCCACGAGCAGGCGCTGGCGGCATGGCCACGCCTGTGCCTGCACGCGAGCATGCTCAGCTTCACCCACCCGCAAACCGGCGAACGCCTGCGCTTCGAGTGCCCTGCGCCGTTCTGACAAGCACCACCGAACCCATGTGGGAGCGAGCCTGCTCGCGAAAGCGATTGATCAGTCAGCATCAATGTTGAATGTAATACCGCTTTCGCGAGCAGGCTCGCTCCCACAGGGATCCGGTGCAGATTCAATTCCCCGGCCGATGCGTTAAACTCCCGCCCACTGCTGTCTGGAGTTTCTTATGCGCGAAGAGTTGAACCAAGGCCTGATCGACTTTCTCAAGGCCTCCCCTACCCCGTTCCACACCACCGCCAGTCTGGTGCAGCGTCTGGAGGCTGCCGGTTTCGTGCGCCTCGACGAGCGCGAGCCATGGACCACCGAGCCAAACGGCCGCTATTACGTCACCCGCAACGACTCCTCGATTGTCGCGATCAAAATGGGCCGCACTTCGCCACTGCACGGCGGCATCCGCCTGGTCGGCGCGCACACCGACAGCCCGTGCCTGCGGGTCAAGCCGCAACCGGAACTGCAGCGTCAAGGCTTCTGGCAACTGGGTGTTGAAGTCTACGGCGGTGCCCTCCTGGCGCCGTGGTTCGACCGTGATCTATCGCTGGCCGGCCGCGTGACCTTCCGCCGCGACGGCAAGGTTGAAAGCCAGTTGATTGATTTCAAGGCGCCGATCGCGATCATTCCCAACCTGGCGATTCACCTCAATCGTGAAGCCAATCAGGGCTGGGCGATCAACGCGCAGACCGAACTGCCACCGATCCTCGCGCAATTCGCCGGTGACGAGCGCGTCGACTTCCGCGCCGTGCTCACCGATCAACTGGCCCGCGAACATGGCTTGAACGCCGACGTCGTGCTCGATTACGAGTTGAGTTTCTACGACACGCAAAGCGCTGCAGTGATCGGCCTCAACGGCGACTTCATAGCCGGCGCGCGCCTCGACAACCTGCTGTCGTGCTACGCCGGCCTGCAAGCCTTGCTGACCGCCGAAACCGACGAAACCTGCGTGCTGGTGTGCAACGACCACGAAGAAGTCGGTTCCTGCTCGGCCTGCGGCGCCGATGGCCCGATGCTCGAACAAACCCTGCGTCGTCTGCTGCCGGAAGGTGACGAGTTCGTCCGCACCATCCAGAAGTCCCTGCTGGTCTCGGCCGACAACGCCCACGGCGTGCACCCCAACTACGCGGAAAAGCACGATGCCAACCACGGCCCGAAACTCAACGCCGGCCCGGTGATCAAGGTCAACAGCAACCAGCGCTACGCCACCAACAGCGAAACCGCCGGGTTCTTCCGCCATCTGTGCATGGCCGAAGAAGTGCCGGTACAGAGCTTCGTGGTGCGCAGCGACATGGGCTGCGGCTCGACCATCGGCCCGATCACTGCCAGCCACCTCGGTGTGCGCACTGTCGACATCGGCCTGCCGACCTTCGCCATGCACTCGATCCGTGAGCTGTGCGGCAGCCATGATCTGGCGCATCTGGTCAAAGTACTGAGCGCGTTCTACGCCTGCCGCGAATTGCCGTAACCATTCGGGACCACTTGTTCGCTGTAGGAGCTGCCGAAGGCTGCGATCTTTTGATTTTGTTTTGAAGATCAAAAGATCGCAGCCTTCGGCAGCTCCTACACACAAAGCCGCCTAGACTTACATCATTCATTTCGACAAGGCAGTCTCCATGATCTCGATGTCTTCGTTCCACGCCATGCTCATTCCGATTCTGAGCGGGATGATCCTGCTGGCGATCGGCTTCAACTTCCGTGACAAGAACGCCGGTGTGTTCGCCATGTGGATCGGCATGCTGATGATCCTCGCCACGGTGGTGTACAAGATCCTCGCCAAACTCAACGAATAAATCCGCGCCCGGCTCGCATTGAATGGGTGGGCCTCGTACACTCCAGCGAATCCGCCCCTTGCGAGGTTGACCGCCTAGTGTTCGCTCGTCTTTTTGCTTTGCCCAGTCTGTTCCTTGTCTGCCTGATGACCCTGCTGCCGTTGGCGCCCGCCCACGCGGTCGGCTTGCCTGGTCTGCTCAACACCAACAAGGCCCAGCCAGAAGCCCAGGAGCCGCTCGGCCAGTCCCTCGACGAAGTCATCAAGTCGCTGGAAAACGACAAACAACGCGCGCAACTGCTGACTGATCTGAAGAAGCTGCGCGACGCCACCAAAAAGGCCCAGGTCAGCCCCGAAGAAGGCGTGCTCGGCTTGATCGGCGGCACCTTGTCCAACTTCGAAAAACAATTCACCGGCGCCGACAGCCCGCTCAACCGCTGGGGCAACGAGTTCGATCTGGCCAAGGACGAACTGAGCGCGATGACGCTGCCGGCCAACGAATGGCTGCCGATCATCTTCGGTTTCGCCATGATCCTGATGGTCTGGAGCCTGCTCGCCGCCGCACTGATCTGGCTCAGTCACCGGGTACGCATGCGCTTCGGCCTCACCGAAGAACTGCCGCAACACCCCAAGGCTCTCGACATGCTGCGCTTCGCTTTACGCAAGCTCGGGCCGTGGCTGATCGCTTTGGTAATGACCGTCTACATGAGCTACGCGCTGCCGTCGTCACTGGGCAAAAGCCTGGCGATGGTGCTGGCCTATGCGCTGGTGGTCGGCACCTGTTTCTCGGCGATCTGCGTGATCGCGTTTTCCCTGCTCGACGGCCCGCACCGCCATCGTGCACTGTACATCCTGCGTCATCAGGCGTTCCGGCCGCTGTGGCTGATCGGCAGCTTCGCCGCGTTCGGTGAAGCGTTGAACGATCCGCGCCTGATCGAAAGCCTCGGCGTGCATCTGGCCCACACCGCTGCAACCATCGCCAATGTCCTCGCGGCAATCTCGACCGGCCTGTTTATCCTGCGTTTCCGCCGGCCGATCGCGCACTTGATTCGCAACCAGCCGCTGTCACGACGCCTGACCCGCCGCGCCCTCAGCGATACCATCGAAATCCTCGGCACCTTCTGGTACGTGCCGGCGCTGGTGCTGGTCGGCATCTCGCTGTTCGCCACGTTCGTCTCCGCCGGCGACACCAGCACCGCACTGCGCCAGTCGCTGATCTGCACCGTGCTGCTGGTGTTGTGCATGGTGATCAACGGCCTCGTGCGCCGTCATTCACTCAAACCGCAACGCGGGCCGAAACGCCACGCGCTGTACTCCGAACGTCTGAAAAACTTCTTTTATACCCTCGCGCACCTGCTGGTCTGGCTGGTCTTTATCGAACTCGGCCTGCGCGTCTGGGGCCAGTCGTTGATCGGTTTCGCCGAAGGTGAGGGGCATGATGTCAGCGTCAAACTGTTCAGTCTGATCGGCACACTGATTTTCTCCTGGCTGATCTGGATCCTCGCCGACACCGCGGTGCACCACGCCCTCACCCGCTCGCGCAAAGGTCTGGCGAATGCCCGTGCGCAAACGATGATGCCGCTGATCCGCAACGTGCTGTTCGTGGCGATTTTCATCATTGCGTTGATCGTCGCGCTGGCCAACATGGGCATGAACGTCACGCCACTGCTGGCCGGTGCCGGTGTGATCGGTCTGGCCATCGGTTTCGGTGCGCAGTCGCTGGTAGCGGACCTGATCACCGGCCTGTTCATCATCATCGAAGACTCGCTGGCCATCGATGACTACGTCGACGTCGGCGGCCACCTCGGCACTGTCGAAGGCCTGACCATCCGCACCGTGCGCCTGCGCGATATCGACGGCATCGTCCACACCATCCCGTTCAGCGAAATCAAAAGCATCAAGAACTACTCGCGGGAATTTGGCTACGCAATCTTCCGCGTGGCGGTGCCGTACAACATGGAAATCGACGACGCGATCAAACTGATGCGCGAAGTCGGCCAGAAGATGCGCACCGATCCGCTGCAACGGCGCAACATCTGGTCGCCGCTGGAGATTCAGGGTGTCGAAAGTTTCGAGTCCGGCAGCGCGATCCTGCGCGCCCGGTTCAAGACCGCGCCGATCAAACAATGGGAAGTGTCTCGAGCCTTCAACCTGTCGCTCAAACGCCATCTCGATGAAGCCGGACTCGATCTGGCAACGCCGCGCATGAGCGTGCAAGTGATCACTGCCGGTGGCGGTCAGCCGAAGGAATAGCACTCAGGCGCGCGGTTGCAGTCACAGGCAGGGAAGCCCGACAACAATAATCAAGGAGAACCCGATGCAACTGACGCGCATTGCCCAAGCCGTTCTACTCACCCTGTTCGCCAGCCACGCTGGCGCCGCGACATTGGAAAGCACCCGCACAACGATCGCCGAACAGGCGCAAAAACTCGAACCGGAACTGCTGGAAACCCGCCGCGACATCCACGCTCATCCAGAACTCGGCAACACGGAAAAACGCACCGCCGAGCTGGTCGCCAAACAACTCAAAGCCATGGGCCTGGAAGTCAAAACCGGCGTCGCCCGCACCGGCGTGGTCGCCGTCCTCAAAGGCGCCCTCCCCGGCCCGACCGTGGCCCTGCGCGCCGACATGGACGCGCTGCCGGTCAAGGAAGTCTCCGACCTGCCGTTCGCCTCGAAAGCCAAAGGCACCTACCTCGACAAAGAAGTCGACGTCATGCACGCCTGCGGCCACGACGCCCACACCGCTATCCTGCTGAGCACGGCGAAAATTCTCACGGGCATGCGCGACACCTTGCCCGGCACCGTGCTGTTCTACTTTCAGCCTGCCGAAGAAGGCCCAAGCGACTTCATCCCCGACGGCAAGAACACCTGGGGCGCGAAAATGATGATCGAGGAAGGCGTGATGAAATCACCGAAACCCGACGCCGTTTTCGGCCTGCACGTCTGGGCCGGTGTCCCCGCCGGCCAGATCGCCTACCGCCCAGGCGCCACCCTGGCCAGCTCCGACGACCTGCGCATCAAAATCCTCGGCAAACAGACCCACGCCGGCCGCCCATGGGACGGCATCGACCCGATCACCGTCGGCGCGCAAACCATCGTCGGCCTGCAAACCGTGGTCAGCCGCCGCACCGATATCTCGTCTTATCCGTCAGTGGTCAGCATCGGCACCATCAACGGCGGGACGCGCTACAACATCATTCCCGAATCCGTCGACATGACCGGCACGATCCGCTCCTACGACTACGGCATCCGCCAGAAACTGCATGCCGACGTCCGCCAGACCGTGGAAAAAATCGCCGAAAGCGGCGGCGCCAAAGCCGACGTCACCATCATCGAAAAATACGACCCGACCATCAACAACCCGGCACTGACGGAAAAAATGCTGCCGACGTTGAAGTGGGCGGCCAAGGATGATGTGGTGAATGCACCGCTGGTGGGTGGCGCGGAAGACTTCTCGTTCTTTGCCAAGGAAGTGCCGGGACTGTTTGTGTTTCTCGGCGTGACGCCAAGAGACCAGGACATGAGCAAGGCAGCGCCGAATCACAATCCGGGGTTCTTTGTCGATGAGTCGGCGCTGGTGGTAGGCGTGAGAACATTGGCCTCGTTGGCGACGGATTATCTGTATGCCAATGCGGGGGCGGGCAAGTAGGAATGAGGTGACTGTGGGGGCGCCTTCGCGAGCAGGCTCGCTCCCACATTTGGACCGTGTGCAGCCTGTCAGAAACAGGTCGGCTGTCAGGGCGTCATCGCTGGCAGGTCGAACCGTCGCACCGCAGCGCCCACAGTTTTAATTTGCGAACACCCATGCGGCAAAGCCGCCCCACTCAACACAATGAGCGTTAGCTCGAGTACCGCTTTTGATCTTGATCCACGGGCGACGTCGGAAGGCTGAGTGGAGGGATTGATCCGGGCGTGGGAGCGCAGCGACCGTTTGGCGCAGCCAAACACAGCGAGAGGAGGTGCAGCGAAGCAAACCGTAGACGCTGCGCCCGGATCGATCCCGCAGCGAAGGAACCCCGAGCCCCAGCGAGCGGGCCGCACGCAGGAGCAAGCGTTTTTTTGCTTACTTTTTTTAGGCGTTTGTAAAAAAAGTGAGTCGCCGTAAGGGCGAAACCCTAAGCCGCCGTTACCGCAGCAACGGATATGCCCCCAAAACGATCAAACAACATCAACCCCAACGTGAATCGCATCATGCCGCCAAAACTCCAGATCACAATCAATCAACCGCTCATGCTGATCGTAATTGACCCGAGCAATCCGCAACCCCGGACTCCCCACCGACACCCTTAAAGCCGCCGCCGCATCCACAGACAATGACGTAGGCACAATCTCGAAGCGCACCCGCCCATAGTGCAAATCGTAATGCCGCGCATACAACTCGGTGATCGACTGATTCAAATCAAACTCAAGAATCCCCGGAAAAAACTGCGGATTCAAATAGTGCTCCACATACAACACCAACCGCCCATCAATCCGCCGTGACCGACAAATCTGAATCACGCTCGACAACGCCGGCAACTGCAACCACGCACACACCGCCGCCGACGCTGGCTGCAACCGTGCCGAAATAACCTCGGTCGACGGCACCCGCCCTTGCGCACTGACCATCGCGTGAAAGTGACTGCGCTGCATCAGGTTATAGGCCAGACGCGGCGGCGAGACGAACCAGCCACGGCGCTCCTCACGATAAATCTGCCCCTGCGCCTCCAACTGCAACAACGCCTCACGCACGGTAATCCGCGTCGTACCGAACAACTCACTGAGCTTGCGCTCGGCCGGCAACTTGCTGCCCGCCGCCAGCAACCCGTGGTCGAGTTGCTCTTGCAACACTTGGCCAATCGCTGTCACCGCTTTGGTTGCCTCATCGCGCATCAACGTTACCTATCTGGACTAGACCAGCACTGTTTCGGGGCAAAACCGCACGGCAATCGAGCCGTTTCCTGATGATGCAAGCCTAGGCAGTGCAGATGACCGAGAGATGACAAAACTACCGAACGGTCGTCTTCACGACTTGCAATACATCGGCCAAGTCCCTTGCTCTCCGGGCCTTTGAGCATGGTCTACGCTTATCTGGCAGCCGCCAATACCGGGCAAATAAAAGGCCCGCCGCAAGGCCGCCGACATCAAAGTGTCATCCAGCCCCCTTAAATTGGCTCAGGTATTGCTGACCTAGACCAACACACACCGCAATCGCAGCGTTGAACACGACCAAGGAGCTTCGGAATGAAACAGCTTTTCCTGGCAACACTGTTAGGCTCGACCATTGCAATGTGCACCTCCGCCATGGCGGCCGGCACCGATCTGAAAACCCTCGAAGCCGCTGCGAAAGCGGAAGGCGCCGTCAACAGTGTCGGCATGCCCGATGACTGGGCCAACTGGAAAGGCACTTGGGAAGACCTGGCCAAAACCTACGGCCTCAAGCACATCGACACCGACATGAGTTCCGCCCAGGAAATCGCCAAGTTCGCCGCCGAGAAAGACAATGCCAGCGCCGACATCGGCGACGTCGGTGCCGCCTTCGGTCCGATCGCGGTCAAGCAAGGCGTGGTGCAACCGTACAAGCCAAGCACCTGGGATCAGGTACCGGACTGGGCCAAGGACAAGGACGGCAACTGGGCACTGGCTTACACCGGCACCATCGCGTTTATCGTCAACAAGAAGCTGCTGCACGGCTCCGAAGTGCCGACCAAATGGGCTGACCTCAAGGGCGGCAAATACAAGGTCTCCATCGGTGACGTGAGCACCGCCGCACAAGCAGCCAACGGCGTACTGGCCGCAGCCCTGGCCAACGGTGGCGACGAGAAAAACATCAAGCCTGCCCTGCTGCTGTTCGCCGACATCGCCAAGCAAGGTCGCCTGTCGATGGCCAACCCGACCATCGCCACCATGGAAAAAGGCGAGATCGAAGTCGGTGTGGTTTGGGACTTCAACGGCCTCAGCTACAAAGCCAAGATGGCCAACCCGGATGACTACGTGGTGCTGATCCCGTCCGACGGTTCGGTGATTTCCGGCTACACCACCATCATCAACAAGTACGCGAAAAACCCGAACGCCGCCAAGCTGACCCGCGAATACATCTTCAGCGACGCCGGCCAGACCAACCTCGCTCGTGGCAACGCCCGCCCGATCCGCGCCGAGCACCTGCAACTGCCGGAAGACGTGAAGGCCAAACTGCTGCCGAACGAGCAGTACAAAAAGGTCACCCCGATCAAAGACGCCGATGCGTGGGAAAAAACTTCGAAAGCCCTGCCACAGCAGTGGAACGAGGAAGTCATCGTAGAGATGAAATAAACCGGCTTATCACTACTGCGTGATCTGTTGAAGATCCAAATGTGGGAGCGAGCCTGCTCGCGAAGGCGTCGTGTCAGTCGACATCAATGTTGAATGATCTGCCGCATTCGCGAGCAGGCTCGCTCCCACAGGGGATCTCGGCTGAATCTGAAATTTCCTGTTTCGCGGAGTTTTTGCCCCTATGAAGCACAACGTCATCCTTGTCGTGCTCGACGGCCTCAACTACGAGGTCGCACGTCACGCCATGGGGCATCTGCAGGCTTATGTTGGCGCAGGACGCGCCGCGCTCTATCAGTTGGAGTGCGAACTGCCGGCCCTGTCCCGACCGCTTTATGAATGCATCCTCACCGGCGTGCCGCCGATCGACAGCGGCATCGTCCACAACAACGTCTCGCGCTTGTCCAACCAGCGCAGCATTTATCACTACGCGCGCGACGCCGGTCTGAAAACCGCTGCGGCGGCGTATCACTGGGTCAGCGAGTTGTACAACCGCTCGCCCTTCGTCGCCGCCCGCGACCGCCACACCGACAATCTGTCGCTGCCGATCCAGCACGGGCATTTCTACTGGAGCGATCACTACCCGGATTCGCACCTGTTCGCCGACGCAGAAAACCTGCGCCTGCGCCACGATCCGGATTTCCTGCTGATCCATCCGATGAACATCGACGACGCCGGGCACAAACACGGCCTCGACTCTTCGCAATACCGCAACAGCGCGCGCTTCGCCGACATCATCCTCGCCGACTATCTGCAGAACTGGCTCGACGCTGGCTATCAGGTATTGGTGACCGCCGACCACGGCATGAACAACGATCGCTCGCACAACGGCCTGTTGCCGGAAGAACGCCAGGTGCCGCTGTTTGTCCTCGGTGACGCGTTCAGCCTCGACGCTGGCGCCGCACCCAAGCAGACCGAAATTTGCGGCACCGTCTGCGAACTGCTCGGCGTGCCCCACGACAAACCTGTGTGCCGGGAGTTGCTCAAGTGAACTCGATGATTCGCGGCAAATGGCTGGCGGCGCTGTGCCTGATGCCCTTCGCGCTGTTCTTTATCGTCTTTGAAATCGCCCCGCTGGTCTGGGTGATGATCAACAGCTTGCAATCGGAAGAGTTCGGCTGGGGTTTGGCCAACTTCAGCAAGATCTTCAGCTCGAAGTTCTATTTGCAGGCGATCCAGTACAGCCTCGAAATCAGTTTCTGGTCGAGTGTGTTCGGCATCATCATTGCCGTACTGGGTGCGTATTCCCTGCGCCGGGTCGATTCGAAACTGCGCAATTTCGTGAATGCCTTCGCCAACATGACCAGCAATTTTTCCGGCGTACCCTTGGCCTTCGCGTTCATCATCCTGCTCGGTTTCAACGGCAGCATCACCATCATGCTCAAGCAGTCGGGGATCATTCAGGACTTTAACCTGTACTCGAAAACCGGCCTGATCATCCTTTACACCTACTTCCAGATTCCGCTTGGTGTGCTGCTGCTCTATCCCGCCTTCGACGCCTTGCGTGAAGACTGGCGCGAATCTGCCGCACTGCTTGGCGCCAACGGCTGGCAGTTCTGGCGGCACATCGGTTTGCCAGTGTTGACCCCGGCGCTGCTCGGTACATTCGTGATTCTGCTGGCCAACGCCCTCGGCGCCTACGCCACGGTGTATGCGTTGACCACCGGCAACTTCAACGTGCTTCCGATCCGGATTGCGGCGATGGTCTCCGGCGACATTTCCCTCGACCCGAATCTGGCCAGCGCCCTGGCCGTGGTGTTGGTGGCGCTGATGACCATCGTCACCGTCGTGCATCAACTGCTGTTGAAGAGGAGCTACCATGTCTCGCGCTGAATCCGGCCCGGCCGGCCTCTACCACCGCGTCGTGGTTTATCTGTTGTTCGCCATCCTCTTGCTGCCACTCGTGGGCACGCTGGTTTATTCGATCGCCAGCAGTTGGTCAGCGACCATCCTGCCCAGCGGTTTCACCTTCAAGTGGTACATCCAGTTGTGGAGCGATCCACGTTTCCTTCACGCCTTCGGTCAATCGTTGCTGGTCTGCGTCGGCGCACTGGTGCTTTCAGTGGTGCTGATCCTGCCGCTGCTGTTCGTGGTGCATTACCACTTTCCGAAACTCGATGCGCTGATGAACATCCTCATCCTGTTGCCCTTCGCGGTGCCGCCGGTGGTGTCGTCGGTGGGACTGTTGCAACTCTACGGGTCCGGGCCGATGGCCATGGTCGGTACACCGTGGATCCTGATCGGCTGCTACTTCACCGTGGCGCTGCCGTTCATGTACCGGGCAATCACCAACAACCTGCAAGCGATCAACCTGCGCGACCTGATGGACGCCGCACAACTGCTCGGCGCCAGCACCTTTCAAGCGGCGTTTCTGGTGGTGCTGCCGAACCTGCGCAAAGGCCTGATGGTCGCGTTGCTGCTGTCGTTCTCGTTCCTGTTCGGTGAGTTCGTGTTTGCCAACATTCTGGTCGGCACGCGCTACGAAACCCTGCAGGTGTACCTGAACAACATGCGCAACAGCAGCGGCCACTTCACCAGTGCGCTGGTTATCTCGTATTTCTTTTTCGTGCTGGTCCTGACCTGGATCGCCAACATCTTGAACAAGGACAAAAGCGAATGAGCTATGTCAGCGTCCAACACCTGCAGAAAAACTACGCTGGCACGACCGTGTTCAGCGACATCAATTGCGAGATCAACAAGGGCGAGTTCGTCACCCTCCTCGGCCCGTCCGGTTGCGGCAAGTCCACCCTGCTGCGTTGCATCGCCGGCCTGACGCCGGTCGATGGCGGCAAGATCCTGCTCGATGGCGTCGATATCGTGCCGTTGAGTCCGCAGAAACGCGGGATCGGCATGGTGTTCCAGAGCTACGCGCTGTTCCCCAACATGACCGTCGAGCAGAACGTTGCCTTCGGTTTGCGCATGCAAAAGGTCAATGCCGACGACAGCCATAAACGCGTTTCCGAGGTGTTGAAACTGGTTGAACTGAACGACTTCGCCAGCCGCTATCCGCATCAACTGTCCGGTGGCCAATGCCAGCGCGTGGCCCTCGCCCGCTCGCTAGTCACACGTCCGCGTTTGTTGCTGCTGGACGAGCCGCTGTCGGCGCTCGATGCGCGGATTCGTAAACACTTGCGTGAACAGATCCGGCAGATTCAACGCGAACTCGGCCTGACGACGATTTTCGTCACCCATGATCAGGAAGAAGCGCTGACCATGTCTGACCGAATTTTCCTGATGAACCAAGGGAAAATCGTCCAGAGCGGCGACGCCGAAACCCTGTACACCGCGCCGGTCGATGTATTCGCCGCCGGCTTCATCGGCAACTACAACCTGCTTGATGCCGACGATGCATCAAAGCTGTTGCAGCGCCCGATCAACCACCGCATCGCCATTCGCCCGGAAGCCATCGAACTGAGCCTTGACGGCGAACTCGACGCGCAGATCCGCAGCCACAGCCTGCTTGGCAACGTGATCCGCTATCGCATCGAAGCCCGCGGCGTGGAACTGGTGGTGGATGTGCTCAACCGCTCGGCCGCCGATCTGCATCCCGACGGTCAGCGTCTGGCACTTTCCATCGATCCAACGGCCCTGTGTGAGGTAGCCTGATGACTTTGCTGACGTTGAAGAGAGAACTGCACTGATGGCCCTGGCAATTTTTGATCTGGACGAAACGTTGATCCACGGCGACTGCGCCACCCTCTGGAGCGAGCAGATGGGGCGCCTGGGCTGGGTCGATCCCGAATCGTTCATGCGCAAGAACAACGAGCTGATGGACGCCTACAGCCATGGCAAATTGCGCATGGAAGAGTACATGGAGTTCAGCCTCGAACCGCTGATCGGCCGTACGCCAGAAGAAGTCGATCATCTGGTCGGGCCGTGGGTGGAAGACTTTATCGAACCGATCATCTTCAGCGACGCGACCAAAACCATCGCCGCCCACCGTAAGGCAGGCGACCGGATTCTGGTGATCTCGGCGTCGGGCACGCATCTGGTCAAACCGATTGCCGAGCGCTTGGGCATCGATGAAATTCTGGGGATTGAACTGGAAGTCGCCCATGGCGTTTACAGCGGTCACACCGTTGGCACCCTGACCTACCGCGAAGGCAAGATCACCCGTTTGCTGGAATGGCTGGATGCTGAAGAGGAGAACCTTGAGGGCGCGAGTTTCTATTCCGACTCGCGCAATGATCTGCCGCTGTTGCTGAAGGTGGATTTCCCACACGTGGTCAATCCGGACCCAGTGCTGCTGGAACACGCGGAAAAATCCGGCTGGCCGATCCATCTCTGGAAATGACAAAGATTTAATCTGCAGTTGAAGGCTGACATCCCATACCTGAGTTCAACTTGATGCCCCAGGTCGATGTAGCCCGGCAGAACAACTCAGTCAGTCCCCTCTCCCTTTGGGAGAGGGTTAGGGTGAGGGGCTTTTTGCCTTGATCTCAGCTCAGACTTTCGTCAATCACCAACACCAGTTTGCCAGCCACCTTGTTGCTCGCCAGCTCCGCAAACGCCGCCTCGGCATCCTTCACCGCAAACGCCTTGGCCAACTGCGGACTCAAGCGCCCTTCCGCAAACAACGGCCACACCTGCTGACCCAGATCACTCAACAGGTCCGCCTTGAACTGATCGTCACGACTGCGCAACGTCGAGCCCAGCAGTTGCACACGCTTGGCCAAGACCTGCGCCAGATCCAGTTTGGCCTCACGGCCGCCCATCAAACCGATCAACACCCAGCGCCCATCGAGCGCCATCAGTTTGAGGTTCAGTGCCGAATAATTGCCGCCGACCGGATCGAGAATCACATTGAACGGCCCGAAATCACGCAGGCTCTCCAGATCATCAGTGCGCACCACCCCGCCCTGCGCACCGAGTGCTTCGCAGTAAGCCAGACGCTCGGCCGAACCGACGCTGACCCAGCACGGATTGCCGAACGCCTTGCACAACTGAATAGCGGCTGAACCGATTCCACTTGCGCCGGCATGCAGGAGAACTTTCTCACCCGGTTTGAGCGCCGCAAGTTGAAACACATTCAGCCAGACTGTTGCATAAACCTCAGGCAATGCGGCGGCCTCGATCAGCGAGACGCCTTCGGGAACCGGCAGCACGTGCCGCCCGTCGACGACCACCTCTTCGGCCATCCCGCCCCCGGCCAACAAGGCGCAAACCCGATCACCGACCTGCCACGCACTCCCCGCGCCGACCTCGCTGATCACCCCGGAGCACTCAAGACCGAGCACTTGGCTGGCCCCTGGTGGTGGCGGATAAAGCCCCGCTTTCTGTAATAAATCAGCGCGATTAAGGCCCGCTGCCGCCACTCGGATGCGGACTTGTCCTACATCGCACGTAGGACTCGGCTCTTCAACCCATGCCACTTGACCGTCAACGCCTTGCAATGCCTTCACAGTGCCTCCATAGTGAGTCTGGACTGAGCCCGAAGCTGTAGCGCCGGGCTTTTTGCATTATGCGACCGGCTCTCGTAGAACCGGCGACTTCAAAGACGGCCTAATATGCGTTATCAATTGTCCCCGCGTCGAATCAGCATGAAGCATTTGCTCCCCAGCACCGCCCTCGCTCTTTTCATCGGTATCGGTTTGTTGCCGGTGTCGGGCACTACATTCGCAGCCAACAGCTGGGACAAGTTGCAGCCTGATCGCGATGAAGTCATCGCCAGCCTGAACGTCGTCGAGTTGCTCAAGCGTCACCACTACAGCAAGCCGCCGCTCGACGATGCGCGCTCGGTGATCATCTACGACAGCTACCTCAAGCTGCTGGATCCGTCGCGCAGCTACTTCATGGCCAGCGACATCACCGAATTCGACAAGTGGAAGACCCAGTTCGACGACTTCCTCAAAAGCGGCGACCTCAACGCCGGGTTCACCATCTACAAGCGCTATCTGGACCGCGTCAAGGCGCGTCTGGACTTCGCCCTTGCCGAGCTGAACAAAGGCGTCGACAAGATGGACTTCACCACCAAGGAGACCTTGCTGATCGATCGCAAGGACGCACCTTGGCTCAAATCCACCGCTGAACTCGACGACCTGTGGCGCAAACGCGTCAAGGACGAAGTGCTGCGGATGAAGATCGCCGGCAAAGAGCCGAAGCAGATCCAGGAAACCCTGACCAAGCGCTACAAGAACCAGCTGGCGCGCCTGGACCAGACCCGTCCGGAAGACATCTTCCAGGCGTACATCAACACCTTCGCCATGTCGTACGATCCGCACACCAACTATCTGTCGCCGGATAACGCGGAAAACTTCGACATCAACATGAGCCTGTCCCTCGAGGGCATCGGTGCCGTGTTGCAAAGCGACAACGACCAGGTCAAAGTCGTGCGTCTGGTGCCGGCAGGCCCGGCTGACAAGACCAAACAGGTTGCCCCGGCCGACAAGATCATCGGTGTTGCCCAAGGCAACAAAGAGATGGTCGACGTGGTCGGCTGGCGTCTGGACGAAGTGGTCAAACTGATCCGTGGTCCGAAAGGCACCGTGGTGCGGCTGGAAGTGATTCCGGCGAGCAATGCGCCGAACGACCAGACCACCAAGATCGTGCCGATCACCCGTGAAGCAGTGAAGCTTGAAGACCAGGCAGTGAAGAAATCCGTGCTCAACCTGAAACAGGACGGCAAGGACTACAAACTCGGCGTGATCGAGATTCCAGCCTTCTACCTCGACTTCAAGGCGTTCCGCGCTGGTGATCCGGACTACAAGAGCACCACTCGCGACGTCAAGAAACTGCTGACCGAACTGCAGAAAGACAAAGTCGACGGCGTGGTCATCGACCTGCGCAACAACGGCGGCGGTTCCCTGCAGGAAGCCACCGAGCTGACCAGTCTGTTTATCGACAAGGGTCCGACCGTCCTCGTGCGTAATGCCGATGGCCGTGTCGACGTCCTCGAAGATGAAAACCCGGGCGCGTTCTACAAAGGTCCGATGGCGTTGCTGGTCAACCGCTTGTCCGCCTCGGCTTCGGAGATCTTCGCCGGCGCCATGCAGGACTACCACCGCGCACTCATCATCGGTGGCCAGACCTTCGGTAAAGGCACCGTGCAGACCATTCAGCCGCTGAACCATGGCGAACTGAAGCTGACTCTGGCCAAGTTCTACCGGGTTTCCGGTCAGAGCACCCAGCATCAGGGCGTGTTGCCGGACATCGACTACCCGTCGCTGATCGACACCAAGGAAATCGGCGAGAGCGCACTGCCGGAAGCCATGCCGTGGGACACCATCCGCGCAGCGATCAAACCGGCGGCCGATCCGTTCAAGCCGTTCCTGGCGCAGCTCAAGTCCGAACATGACACGCGCACCGCCAAGGATGCCGAGTTCGTGTTCATCCGTGACAAGCTGGCTCTGGCGCAGAAACTGATGGAAGAAAAAACCGTCAGCCTCAACGAAGCCGAGCGCCGTGCCCAGCACAATGACATCGATGCCAAGCAACTGACGATGGAAAACATCCGTCGCAAGGCCAAGGGCGAAGAGCCGCTTAAAGAGCTGAAGAAAGAAGACGAAGACGCTCTTGCGGCCGCTGACCCGGATAAGGTCAAACCGGAAGACGATGCCTACCTGAGCGAAACCGGGCGCGTGCTGCTGGATTACCTGAAGCTGAGCAATCAGGTGGCCAAGAAGTAAGGTGATGGCAATTTAGTGCTGACGATCCCCGGATCGTCATCAAACAGTCATCATTCTGTCGTGCAATAAAGGACTGGGAGCCATTCTCTTCATCGAGAACGCTCCCAGTCCTTTTTTATCGCCAGAGATTGCCATGACCACGACCGAACAGCTGAGTGCCTTGAGCTCGATCCTGACTCAAAGCGGTTTACACAGCCTGTTCCAACCGATCATTTGTCTCTCGGAACGGCGCATTCTCGGCTACGAAGCGCTCACGCGCGGCCCTTCCAACAGTCCTCTTCACTCGCCGATCGCACTGTTCGCCGTGGCCCGTCAGGCCGGGCGTTTGAGCGAGCTGGAAATCGCCTGCCGCCAAAGCGCTTGCCGTCGCTTCAACGAGCAACAACTGCCGGGCAAACTGTTCCTCAACGTCTCGCCGGAATCCTTGCTTGAAGCCGCCCACCAACCGGGGCGCACGTTGCAGCTGCTGCAGGATTTCGGCATTCCGCCGAGTCAGGTGGTCATCGAGCTGACCGAACAGACACCCATCGACGATTTCCAGTTGCTGCAAACCGCCTTGCATCACTACCGGGCCATGGGTTTTTCCATTGCACTGGATGATCTCGGTGCCGGCTATTCAAGCCTGCGTCTGTGGTCGGAGCTGCGCCCGGATTACGTGAAGATCGATAGACACTTCATCGATGGCATTCATCAGGACGCATTGAAGCGTGAGTTCGTCGGCTCGATTCTGCAAATCGCCAAAGCCTCTCGCGCGCTAGTCATCGCCGAAGGCATCGAGCTGCCGGAAGAGCTCGCGGTGCTGACGGAAATGGGGGTCGATCTGGTGCAGGGTTACTTGCTCGGTCGTCCTCAGGAACATCCGCCCCGCGACGCCCGCGCCTTGATGCCCAAACACGACAGCAGCAGCGTTGCGCTGAATGACGAAGGCAGCGACCTCAGCGCCCTGCTAAACGACCAACCGGCCGTGCATCGCGACACACCGACCGCCAACGTACTGGAGGCCTTCCGCCGCCAGGCCAACCTCAACTCACTGGCGGTACTCGACGAACAAGGCCAACCCTGCGGCATCGTCCACCGCCACTCGTTGTCGGATGCCCTGCTCAAACCGTTCGCCACCGACCTGTTCGCGCGTAAACCGATCAGCCGCCTGATGAACGACGATTTCCTCGCCGTGGAAATGAGCCAGTCACTGCAACAGGTCAGCCGCCTGATCACTAGCCGCGCGCGGCAACGCATCGAAGAAGACTTCATCATTACTCTTAACGGCGGCTACCTGGGTCTTGGCCGGGTGATCGACGTACTCAAACTGATCACCGAGCTGAAAATTCAACAGGCGCGGTATGCCAATCCGCTGACTTTGTTGCCGGGGAATGTGCCGATCCAGCAATGCCTGACGCGGTTGCTGCAGCAGGGGCGCGAGTCGGTCATCTGCTACGTCGACATCGACAGTTTCAAACCCTTCAACGACATTTATGGCTACGGGCGCGGCGACGAAGTCCTGCTGTGTCTGGCGCAATGCCTCAACGAGCGCGTCGACCCGAGCCGCGACTTCGTTGGCCATATTGGCGGCGACGACTTCCTCCTAGTTCTCGGCCCGGAAGACTGGCGCAAACGTCTTAATCAACTGCTTGATGATTTCCAGAGTCAGTGCCGACGTTTCTACCGCCCTGAACACCTTGAGGCTGGCTGCTTCATCGCACCGAATCGTCAGGGAGTGCGGCAGGAGTTTCCGCTGTTGTCGCTGTCCATCGGCGTGGTGCATCTACACCCCGAGGCCTGCGCACAACTCGATGCCAGTCAACTCGCGGAAATGGCTTCCCAGGCGAAGCATCATGCGAAGAATATTCCGGGGTACAGCGTGCATGTGATTGACAGTCTTGCCGCGCCCGACCTGCGCCAATCGCAGCTAATTGGCCAATGTTGACTCCTGAAAGCTGTCAAACCCTCAGGCCGCGCGAAGAGGCAGCTCAATCAAATTTGTTTACTGGGTCAACCTTTAGATTTTCGATTTGATACCTCAATAAACAACTCAACAAAACCTGCATAAACTGCCGTTGATCCTCTACATCATCATCGAAATAGGTGGTGATTTTCGTGAATACCGCATCAAAGTCATCATCGACGTCCAAATAGTGTTTCAACGTTTCAACACACCACTCGCGCTCTTCAACGCTATAAGAGAGAAACTCAGGTTTCATAAGAATATCGAATAGCTCGGCAAGCTCCTTCTTATCATTCACGTTCTTTGAAACAATGATTTTTTCACGAGCGTCGTCGTCAGTATTTTCTATATCAAATAGAAACAGCAGACCACGCAAAACAAAATACTCAGGTTTACGTTTCATTCCATAAAATCCGTATAAGAGGTTATCGGCTTGCCGGCTCTATCAAGAATTACTACCGCATGTGTTTGCTGTCCGTAAATGACTCCCCCCCTCTTGTATCCTTCACCTACAATTTTGCCCATATTCATTGGCTCCTTCGACGCGATTTGTCCGTTCCGCCTAAAAATAAGCTGGGCACGATGTATGGCGTTCAGTTGGTCTCGATTACTAAAAAAGTGAGTGGCTGCACTGGGAATTTTTGGCTGCCCTGCTCGCCTTCCGTTGGTGTAAAGCTCTATGACTCCGGTCGATGGATTTCTTCCCGTCACTGAACGTTCTTGCTGAGAGGCCAATGTGGTTTGTTTGCCATGTTTTTCTACGAAGTGTGCGCCTGGTGTGGCTTTCTCCATTTCATCCAAACGCCTAAAAGCATTTGCCTCCGCCAAGTCATCAATCCTCGCTCTACGCTCCTGCGCCGTCATCTTCGGTAGCGCGGGCTCACCCTCGTCAACCTTAGCCCCACCAATACCGCCGGGCACCTCACAACCCGGCTTATTCGGCGGCGGGCAGTTCGACGTCAACCCCAACGGATCCACCCACCCCGTCGGATTCGGCACGTACTGGTACTGATTCAACCCACCGGCCAACTTGATCGGGTCCGGCGTCAGATACCGCCCCAACCGGGGGTCGTAATACCGATGCCG